>CAZMDX010000024.1:0-39651 GCA_964564805.1 uncultured Pseudoalteromonas sp.
TGAATGGGCTGAAGCAGGCTCCACATGGGCTCGTTTTAGACTCAGTAGTGCCGGTGGGTTAGAGCCAACTGGTAGTTTCAGTGATGGGGAGGTTGAAGATCATCAGCTGGATATTACAGAGTTTGATGTCAGCATACAGTATTATCCTAGCGCTTCTGAGTGGGCAACCATTGCCTTTGAAGATAACTGGCCATCAATAGGCGACTATGATTTTAATGACTTAGTTATGAATTATCGTATCAGTGAATATAGGCTCAATGATGAAGTTATTCGCATTAAACTTGAAGGTCAGATAGCAGCCGTAGGCGCGTTACATCACAATGGTTTTGCATTTCGTTTACCGGGTATTTTGCGAGGCACAGTTGATGAAAATGCTATCCGTTATACCATCAATGATATCCCACAAAACACATCGCCCCTCGAATTGGCAAGGAATGAGGCAATAGTTATCGTCACCAATGATGTGTGGGACTTCATCAGTACCAGTGCAAGTTGCAACTATTATCGAACAGAACCAGGTTGTGGTACAGATATTCAAATGAGCTTTTCTATGACATTACCAATGACCAATGCTATACCCAGTTTGCAAATGCCAGAGTTTCCTTACGACCCGTTCTTATTTGCAACTGATGGATATGATCATAGCTTAGCATTTGGCCTGCCACCCGGCAGAGCATATGAGATACATTTACCTGATAAAGCCCCAACAGAAGCATTTAGAACCGATTTCTTTGGTCGTCAAGACGATAGAAGTGAGCCACAAAATGGGCGCTATTTTGTGAGTGCCAACGGTATGCCATGGGCCATCAATGTAGGTATTGAAATGCAATATTCCTTGGAATATATGGATGTGATTTATGCGTATCCCTTATTTTCTAGTTTTATTGCCAATGAGGGACTTGTGGATGCCGACTGGTACATACCTGAAAATGCCAACACAAATAATATTTTTTCTAATTAAAGAGGTGATATATGAACCAATTATACAGCTTTGTTTTATTGAGTATTTTGTTAACTGGGTGTGGAGGGGGTGGCGGATCAGAAAGTAGTACCGTAAAGCCGACTTCAGGGACAAATGATAGTCAGCCAAGCAGCCCTTTGCCTACTCCAGTTCAAAGCCAACCTGCTGTAACTGAATTTAGCTTACTACAGAGTAACCCCATCGAAGCTGAGGGTATTATAGAAAGTGCAGCGCAAACAAGCCATGAAATAGTGGTACCTAATGGTTTTGCATTAAATAGTGAACGTTCGTTTAATCTAAAGATATCTCGCTCGCAAGATGATTACCAGGCAGCCTATTTATCGTTGTGTAGTGACTATTCGCAGCATAGTGATGGAAGTTATAGTATTAATTACGATAGCTGCTTACTTAGAACGTCTTTGAATGATATTAACTACGAAGCAGTCATTACTGTGACCAACGATACAAAGGGTTTGGTTGCCGCATTGTGGTTTATGGATGGCACAAAAGAACCACTTATTAATGATTGGCGTTTTTAGTGGTGTCAAAATAAATGGGTGAGAATAGGTCGACTCATAAATTTTGGGTTTCATTTTAATTTCGGTCTTGATTTTTTGTTACAAACGATTGATAAAGCTTAGATGAATGGCAAAAGGATTGACGCGCCAAAAGAATGAGTCGAACGCGGGCCTGCACATTTTTTAAATCAAAGAGACCCAAAACAGCGAATAAAATACCTCAGTAACAAATTAAATTGGATAGACGTCAAAAATACTAGTTATGTGAACAGGTGATAAAACATTTATACCTTTGTGGGGTATGATCATCTTTTAGGTTGATAAGAGATGTTCTGTGAATTGGGTTTTCTTTACACTGGGTGCAGTAGTGTTACAGACGTTTCGTAATGCTTTGCAAAGTAAACTAAGTGAGCATATCAGTACCTCTGGTGTCACCTTAGCGCGTTTTTTATTTGCGCCACCGATTGCACTGACATACTTATTCCTACTTTATACTTTTTCACATCAAGCTATCCCTGTGTTTTCCCTCAAATTTGTATTCCTTGTTTTATTAGCTTCTGTGTTACAAATCTCAGCGACCTCATTAATGGTTATTTTGTTTAAACAAAAGAATTTCTCTGTAGGGGCTGGACTGGCCAAAAGTGAGGCCTTAGTGGCCGGAGTATTAGGAACGTTATTCTTTGGTAGTCAACTGAGTTTATTTGGCTGGGTAGGTATATTTGTTGGTGCAACAGCGATATTTGTATTATCAGGTGGGGGCAGAAAAGGTCAGTTAAGCCTTAAAACAGTGATAATTGGTTTGGCTTGTGGCACCTGTTTTGCGCTGACATCGTTATTTGTCAGGCAAGCCAGTCAATTGTTAGACGTGCCATTCCCACACAATGCAGCGTGGGTGCTGCTATGGGTGCTATGCATTCAAACTACCTTACTTGTCAGTTACATCGCAGTAAAAAATAGAAGCACTTTTGTGGCCTTAAAAAATAATGCGAAAATGACCCTAGTGACCAGTGTTATCAGTTGTTTTGGCACTATCTGTTGGTTTAGTGCAGTGTCATTACAACATGTTGCTTATGTGAAAACATTAGGCCAAGTAGAAGTGCTATTGACCATGTTGCTCGCCACTTTTTGGTTAAAAAACAAAGTACATAAACATGAAGTTATCGGTTTATTACTTATCGCAGTAGCCGCTATTTTAGTAATGTGGGCTTAATCCTTTGAGTACACAAAGTTACCAAGTACCTACACAAATATGCCAGATTGAATTAGATGTTAAGCGCAGTAAATTTTTAAGCTTTGCAGCGCCCGCTAGTACCCGCGAAGAGGCTGATAATTTTATTCAAAGTCTGCGTAATCAACATCCTCAAGCAAGTCATGTATGTTGGGCTTATATTGCAGGTGCACCTAATACAACCATTCGCTCAATGAGTGATGACGGCGAACCTAGTGGAACCGCGGGTATGCCGATGTTAAAAGTGCTCGAATACAGTGGTTACGGTGATATTGTGGTCGCAATAGTGCGCTATTTTGGGGGCACTAAGCTGGGTACTGGCGGCTTACAACGGGCTTATACTTATGCTGTGTCGCAGGTGCTAACAGGTTTACCCACAAAACTAAAAGTTGAACGAACCCGCTTAGAGTTAACCTACGATTATACCCATGATGGCAGTATATCTCGGTTATTAGAACGTTATGATATCAAAGATATTATTCCAAACTATACTCATCAGGTGACACTAGATCTTGCAATAGCGACCAGTGAAATAGGTGCATTTAAAACCGAACTAACCAATATCACAGCGGGTGATGTAATGGTATTTTTGATAGATACAGATTAACGTCATGAGTTCAGCATAAATTACATGTCAGTGTTGAATTCATTTTAGAGTTAACAGTAGTGTCAAAGCATAATGGTAAACATACGTTTAAAATCAGTTGACCTGCTATCCTAAATCAACCTAAATCAGCCAACACTTATACAAACAGCTAATGGCATGCAAACAATCGTTTTTTTAACACCTTCATTTGGCACCTAAACTTTAAGACACGATTAAATATAAAGAATGATACCTGCAAATTATGCATAGTCTCATTATAGTCAGACACAGCTAATAGCCTGTAATAAACCTATATCCTGGGCGTAACGAGACACGCTGCGCATCATCACTAGACCACAAAACTGATTAATATTCGTTGATATAATTCTGGGGTAATCCTGGGGTAGGTGTCGGGTAAACGCGGGGTGGAGATCATTACATCGTTAAAGCGACACGCGATTTATAAGCCTCTCGTATCCATATCGTTGAGATCATCTGCCTGAAAAGTGGCTGTTCATTTACCACAGCAGCCTGAGTAAATTTTGTTAACATTTTATGTGAAAAATTAAGTTTGATATTTACTTCGAACAGTCTGGCGTTATGTTAGTAAAAAAGGTGTTGTGCTTGTTGATACATATACACATCGCGAGTAAAGGTGATAGTTGTATTACCTTTACTCGCGATGTGTATATTTCGGACTATTGGCAAATTATAACTTAGCCAAAAACGCCTGATTATTAGTGTTACTTCTTTCAGCCATATACTTTGCTGTTTTTTCTGCATCGTTGGCCAAAGCGAAACTCACTGGGTCGACACCATTACAGACTAAATCGTTGGCAATTTTTCTGATATTAATTCCACTTTCTTTCACGGCAACATTCACTTTGAGCAGGCTATCGCTTTTTATAGCCTCACATACCTTGACTAGTTTACTTTCTGTTACTGCGTCAATGTTTCTTGCTTGGGCATTACCCGTTAAAAGAATACCTGCGGTAATAATGCTGCTAATAAGTATTTTTTTCATGATTCGTTTCTCTCTGTTTGGTCGTTGTGTTTAATTTTGAGTTCCAACATACAGTAGAGATAAATATTGATATTGAAGGTTAAAAATAGATTAATTACGGTAAAACGCGGTGAAGCGTTCAAATAACCAAACACAGCGATAAACTAGCGCTTGATATCAGCTCTTTGTCGTATTTTGAGAGGTTTTGTTACATTCACTTATCTGAAGTAAGTAAATTGAATAAATTTTCTGTTGTATTTGATGGTTAATAACGTTTCAAACATGCAACCTGATCACATAATTCTTTGGCAGGGATCACCACCGCATATTTGGCATGCATATCATGTAAACTTGCATGGTGGGCACTTAGGTTTCTATCACCACAGGCTTCAGGCACCACAAAAACCGGATAGTTATGTTGTAAGCCATCAACTACAGTAGCTCGGACACAACCACTTGTTGTTAACCCTACAACAACTATTGAGTCCACTGCGTTTTGTTCTAACTGTGCTGCTAGTTGAGTCTGAAAAAAGGCACTTGGCCATTGTTTTTCAATAATTAATTCATTGGTGTTTTTATTAATCTTAGAATTGATCTTCACCCACTCGCTAAGTTTTTGTAGGATGTTTAAATCAGGTAAACGACGGCGAAATACGCTGGCTGTGGATTCATCGTGATACACCACCGAAGTAAAATAAACAGGCAGTTTTTTGGCTCTAAAAGCCTCTAACAACCCGTTTATCTGTATAATTTGACTGTCAAAATCGCCCCCAAGAGGACTAGCAGGATCACTAAAGCCGTTGGACAAGTCAACCACGATAAGTGCTGGGCAAATGCCCAGACTTAATGTGCCAATGGCTAAATCACGATCTTGTGGTGTATTTGACATCATCTAGTCATCTCACTTTAGCTTAGGCTCCAGACTTCATAAAACTTGGAGTTTCTGGTGCAGGCAACCCCGTTTCTTCTAAGCACCTAGCTTTAATCTCTTCAATAGTGCCACCAAAATCAAACAACTGTGTGGCGCCTCGTTTTTCGGTTAAGCTTGCACGTAACATTGTCGTTTTTTCGTGGTCAACTGCGCCGTTAACTATCACAACTCCATAACGTCTTGCACCTTCAATAGAGACTAAACCACGATTAACATCATCCAGCACATTGCTGTAATCACGTAAGAATGGGTCCCCCCATCCGCCGCCGCCCCAAGTGTTGAAGTACAGTAGGTCACCTTCTTTTACTGCAACACCATCACATTTAGCTGGCAAAATTTGTTGTGTACCATCTGCTCGTTTTAATATTTTGGTAGATCTTTGTCCTGGTGTGCCTCCGTTTACGCCCCAAGGGTATGTGAGCCATCTTTCATCATGGATAGCGATATTGCCATCATTGAGAAAACGATAAGCCACCGACAAACCATTGCCACCACGGTGTTTACCCGCACCACCAGAGTCGGTGATGGTTTCATATTTTTCGACTCTTAATGGAAAGTAAGCTTCAATAAATTCATTGGGAACATTGGTAAACCCTGGCCACAACGAGTGTCCATCTGGTCCATCACCCACAGGGCGACCTGGTATGCCACCAAACCCAATTTGAAACAATTGAAACCACTCGCCTTTGTTGTCGTAACCTGAATAAAACAAGTGCGGTGAATCAGAAAATCCAGCCGCATTCATGGCTTCTGGTGCACCTTGGCCTAATAGGCCGCCCATTACATCAAAAATTCGACCTAACGCATGTGTTCGTCCCGAAAGAGCAGCGGGGAAATTAGGTTTAAGCAAACTCCCTGCTGGTATGTGTACATCGACCAAATCATAAAAACCATCGTTAAACACAATTTGTGGATCCACAAGATTGATAGTAAATGAACCAAAAAACATCTTGAACATGTCTTCATTTAAATAAAAGTTAATGGAGCTATTAGCTTGTGGATCCGTACCTTCAAAATCAAATATGGCACGATTACCTTCTCGCCACATTTTACACTGAATTTTGTATGGACCCATGCCAACACCATCATCACATACATAATCCACAAACGTACGTGGCTCTTCTGGTACCAACATATTAATAATAGCTTCCATTGCCACGTGGTTGCGCTCTAGCATGATCTCCATAGTGGAATAAAACATATCATCACCAAATCGTTCAGAAATCTCGATACATCTTTTTGCTGCGGTATTACAAGCAGCAACCAAGGCATTCAGATCAAACCTATTCCATTGTGGGGTACGCACATTGTGCAAAATCAGGTCTAAGAGGTCGCTTTGTAATACGCCTTTTTTATACAACTTAGTAGGAGGGATACGTATCCCCTCTTGAAAGATACTTTCTGCTTTAATAGGAATGGAGCCCGGCACCATACCGCCATTATCCGACATATGACCAAACATAGCTGACCAAGCAATATGTCGGCCTTGTTTAAATATGGGCACCAATACTATCCAATCTGGCAGGTGAGATACCGCAGCATTGGTCATATAGGGATCATTAGTTAATATAACGTCACCTTCTTCTAGCTGCCCAGTATAGGCTTCTAAAAAACCATGGATAAACGATCCGAACTGCCCCACCACCATCTTACCGTCTTTGTTGGCGATCATTGGAAAACAATCACCTTGCTCTCGAATTCCCGGACTCATAGCGGTTCTAAATAATACAGCATCCATTTCAACTCGCGCATTACTTAAAGCGTTTTCGATAATGTCTACTGTGACTGTGTCTACTTCAACTCTGTTCAAAGGTGACGTATTAGTTTCTAAAATTTTATTATTCATTGTCATCTCCAATTATTTCACTGGATTAATAAGAAGATTACCCACTGCATCAACCTTAGCGTGATAACCAGGTAAAATGACCGTAGTAGAGTCCATTTCGCTTACAATGGCTGGCCCAGGGATCTGCAAATCAGTTTGCATCTTATTTCGATCGTAAATAGGTGTTGGGTGATACTGACCTTCAAAATAGATTTGACTGTCTGCCAACTTACATTCATCCAATGTGTTAGCCGCATTGCCTTTTGGCATAGTCGGTAATTCACCACTGCTGGCAATGGCGATCGCCCGCACCATAACAATCTCATGACCTTCTTCTAAAGCAAAAGTAAATAGCTGCGTATGTTCTTTGTCGAATTGAGATCTAAGAACTTCTAGGCCTCGAGCTTGTAATTCGGCTAACGTAAATTCAACAGATAATTGAAACGCTTGGCCGGTATATCGTACGTCGGCTTGATAAGTCACCTCTTGATCGGATAGCTTTATACCATCGGTAATCAAGGTAGAACTGGCTTTATGTTTTAACTCATCCAATACTGTTCGTAACTCAACAGCAGAGGCATCTTTGAGTAATTTAACGAAGGTTTTTGATGCTTCATCACGAACCACTGTAGTGGCATCGCCATAAGCACATAACACTCCTGGTCCCGGAGGAATAATAGTGGGCCAAGCTTGAGTCAAAATTCCCAGAGCATTGGCATGTAATGGACCCGCACCGCCAAAACCGACTAGCGCAAAGTCTCTTGGATCAAACCCCTGCTCTACTGATACTAAACGTAACGCACCAAACATCGCCTCGTTAGCAATTTTTATAATCCCTTCTGCAGCTTCCTCAACAGTTAAATTCATAGCATCAGCCACTTTTTTTACTGCCGTCACTGCTGCATCTTTGTCTATGGCCATTGCTCCACCCAGTTGTACATCAGAGGGTAAATAACCAAGTACCACGTTGGCATCACATACGGTGGGTTCAGTGCCACCTTTCATGTAAGCAGCAGGTCCTGGTTTAGCACCTGCGGATTCAGGCCCAACACGCAAGGCCTTGGTAAGTTCAGGTACAAAAGCTAAAGAACCGCCACCAGCACCCACTGTGCGAACATCCACCGATGGAGCGCGCACTGTGACATCACCGACTCTGGTTTCACGTCTGACTCGGGCTTTGGCATTTTGGATCAAGGCGACGTCAGTGGATGTTCCGCCCATGTCAAAGGTTAAAATATCGTTAAACCCAGCTTTTTTACAAAAATGCATAGCACCCGATACACCGCCTGCAGGTCCAGACATCAGTAGATTAACTGGACTTTCAGCTGACGCTCTAGCCGATGCTAACCCGCCATCTGAGCGCAAGATGGAAAGATGTAAATCTTGCCCCATGGTGCTTTTTAGCGAACGGCTTAAGTTATCGACATATCTGGCGACTTCTGGTCGAACATAACTATTCACAACCGTGGTTTCTGTGCGTTCGTATTCCTGCATTTCAGGGACTAAATCACTGGATATTGAAATAGGGATATTAGTAAATATTTCTGCTGCCACTTCTTTAGCTCTTTGTTCATGAGCACCATTAAGGTAAGCATTAATAAAACAAATGGTCAGTGCCTCGACTTGCCCAGTATTTTTTAAAGATGTTAAAGTGTCACGAAGAGCCGTTTCATCAAGGGCGTCGACGGTCTCGCCATCTGAACCCATTCTTTCATTGGCTTCAACAGTTAGCTCCAACGGAGCTAACAACGGTTTTTTTACAAAGCTCACCCAACCGCCTAATCCGCCTGGACAAAATGACCGAGCAACCTGTAATACTTGCCTATAACCCTTGGTGGTGACTAAACCTACTTTGGCTCCTTTACCAGTTAATACTGCATTTGTGGCAACAGTAGTTCCGTGCATGACTCGGTTAATTTTAGCAGCGTCTATACCAGACTCGTGGCAAATTCTATTGATCCCATTTAATACCCCTATAGAAGAATCCTCAGGAGTGGATGGCACTTTAGCCGTGTGGGTTTGACCATTTTCTTCATTTATAAGTAACAAGTCAGTGAACGTTCCGCCCACATCTACACCTAATCGATAACTCATGTTTTACTCCAATATCCGGCGACTTTTAGCACACCGATTAATTAAGATAATAATTTTCAATCCAAGGCTTGGCGTTTCCACCTTTAGCAGAGCCCGTCAATTCGATGGCTAAGTCTGCCGCTTTGACTAACAATGCCATATCGATCCCCGTTGAGAACCCCATTTGCTGAACCATCATCACCACATCTTCAGTTGCCACATTACCACTGGCACCGGGTGCAAATGGACAGCCACCTAGCCCGGCAATAGACGCATCAAACCTTCTTACCCCCGCAGTTATCGCCGCATAAACATTGGCTAATCCCATGGCTCTGGTATCATGAAAGTGACAAGACAACTGGCTCAGGTCAAAACGGCTAGCCATTGCTTCCATCAGCTGATTGACCTCTAAAGGATTGGCCGCACCAATAGTATCTGCAATAACAATGCTAGAAGCACCGGCTTGTATGAGTTGTTCAGTGATACGAAACACATTATCCGCACTTATTTTTCCTTCAAAAGGGCATGCCCAAGCAGTGGCCACGTAAGCTTGCACATTCGCGCCCTGTTTTTTGGCTGCCTTTAATACATCTTTACTGACTTTAACGCTGTCGTGAGTAGTCATTCGAATATTTTTCAAATTCATGGTGTTTGATGTGGCAACAACTAATGACATTAACGGAACCTGGGCCGACACCGCTAACTCAAAACCCTTCATATTTGGTATCAAGGCAGAAAATAAGCTTGTGCTGTTTTTTAGCGAAGCAGCTAGATCTGCAAATAGCTCATCAGTCCCAGCCATAGCTGGCACTGCCTTAGGTGAAACAAAAGCTCCCACCTCTATCTCAGGTACTTTGGCATCTACCAACGCACTGATTAAACTCAGACGCTGTTCTTTACTGAGTAATCTAGGCTGATTTTGTAATCCATCACGAGGGCCCACATCATTAATCGTAATATGATTTGGATCCATCAACTGACCACCTTTGCAGCTCGCAGAATAGATACATCCTCAGAGCTCATACCCAATAAATCATGTAGCACTTTTTCGGTATGTTCACCTAAACCAGGCGCTGCACTAAAACTTTCTTCGTTACTCCTTGAAAATTTAATTGGGTTACCTGGCCCTTTAGTTTTGTGTCCTTCGGGATCTGATAATTCCACGACCATATTACGATGCAATACTTGAGGATCACTCAATGCCTGAGAAAATTTGTTGACGGGGGCACAAGGGATCCGCGCGGCCTCCAGTAAGCCAAGCCAGTGACCAGCACTTTTTTTTGATAGCGCGTCGTTTAAGGCGGCATTAATAAAATGCTGATCTTTGAAACGTCCGGGTTGAGTGTCGTATTCAGGCTTGTTTAAGCTTTCTATTTGCACCACTTGTTTTAAATTTTGCCAAAAGTTATCAGTGATAACCGCGATCACAATTTGTCCATCACTGGTGGTGAAAGTATTGTATGGCACATGTACAAAATGGGAATTACCAATTGGATAAGGGTCTTTACCCGAGATAAAATGCATGGTGGCCATATAATTTAACAAAGAAATTTGGCAATCCAACATCGAAATGTCCACGTCTTGCCCTTCACCACTTTTCTCACGCTCTAACAATGCTGCTTGAATGCCCATCACGGCAAACATACCGCCGCCCAAATCACCAATAGGAATGCCCGCTCGAACTTGCTGATCGGCGTTCACACCAGTAATCGACATTCCTCCGCCCATAGCTTGGGCAACTTGATCAAATGCAGGTCTTTTAAAACCAGGGCCATCGTTACCAAAACCGGTGATGGAACAGCTAATTATACGAGGGTTAACCTGCTTTAAATGTGCATGGTCAATTTTGAGTCGGTTTGGCACACCAGCACCAAAATTATTGATCACTACATCAGATTTTTTTACTAAGTCATAAAATAACTCGAGGCCTTCAGGTGTTTTTAGATCGATACACACACTTTTTTTATTACGGTTTAGGGTAATAAAATATGCTCCCATACCGTTAATGGAATTTTCCGGGTCTGTGGCTAAGAGTTTGCGGGTTCCCTCCCCCTTAAGTGGTTCAACTTTTATAGTCTCTGCACCTAAATCAGCTAAAATCATGCCGCAATAAGGTCCTGATAACATATGTGTTAAATCAAGAATACGTGTGCCTGACAAAGGTTTATTAGTCACTCTACACTACTCCAATAAATAATAGAGGAGCCTTGCGACTCCCACACACTAGAAACGATAAGTAAAATCGATACCGTAAGAATCACGTGCTGAAGGTTGAATAAAAGAACCACCAAACTCAGGAGTAGGAATGACTTCTTGCAAATATTTTTCATCGGTTAAGTTTTTAGCCCATATAGCCAAGTTCCAATCATCTGCGTCAAAACTAACTCTTAAGTTAACCGTACTATAAGCATCACGACTTGCGTTCTCAAAATTAACGGGGTGGGGACCAGGAGGTACACCACCGCCCAAAGTACCGAAAAAATCCCAAATAGTCGGTAAGCTTTGAGCAGTTTCTTCAGGCCCCGTTCCTTGTAATGAGTGAAAAAAGGTTTCGCCTACATATTGCCAGTCCAATCGAGTGGTCATAAACACATCAGAAGTCAGGTTGTAATCCCAACTTACCCCAAAAGTGAAGGTTTCGTCAGCTGCTTGCGGCGCTTTATTACCGACAGAAAGAGGACGATTACGGTTTTCTTTAATTTCACTATCCAATAAACCCATACCACCAAATACCGTGATATCTTCAGTTACTTGGGCACTAACATCTAACTCAAAACCTTGAATAGCCAATTCTTCAATAGTGGTTACCGCACGTAGTAAACCAAATGGGCCAGCGAAAAATTCAAAAAACTGATTATCGTCGACAGTGGTTGAGAATACAGCTGCATTCAGTTTTACTTTGTTGTCCATCATCTTCGATTTGAAACCAAGTTCAATATTAGTGGTGACTTCTTTATCGTACTCGTCTTTCACTATCAGTTGAGCATTAACCGCATCACCGGGGGTACCATTACCATTAGCATTAAACCAAAAGTCTAATGTAGCTTCGGTGCCGATAGAGTTAAAGCCACCACTTCTGAAACCGATACCATAACTGGCATACCAATTAAGGTTATCACTCGCCGCATAACCAATAGTTACTTTGGGTTGCCATTGGCTAAATGAACGATTTCGATTAGGAATACCATTCGGATTAGCGTTAAAGGCGGGATTGATTGGGCCTAATACACCGTTAACGTAGGTGTTCACATTCAGTCCAGAAGCAGTCACATTTGGTACGTTATTATTCACTTCTCTATCTTCGTAGTCATAACGTAGAGCTACAGCTAATTCCCATTGCTCACTCAGATCATATTCAAGCTGACCAAAAGCAGACATTACTGAAGTATCAAAGGTATCAGAGAATAGTAAATCAGTTGGATTAGGCCCAGTGGGTGGCACATAAGCTTGGCTTAAGAAGCCTTGCCCCGTATCGGCACCATAAGCGACAACAACATCACGTTCGATCTCGGCAAAATAGACTCCACCAATCCATCTTAAGTCTGCATCGTTATCGTCTGAGGTAAAACGTAATTCACCACTAATATCAGACTGGCTTCGCTCTTGGTACTGATAACCGTCGCACGATAAGGGTGTAAAAGGTCCATAAACCCCAGTGAACTCGACGCCAGGAGGGAACACGCCAAAGGGTGCAAAAAAGTTACCAAACAAGTCAGTTCTATCTGCACCACCTAATGCACCGGGTGCATTATTTAAGCTAACACGGTCGGTTTGGCATTGAGGAGTCAATTCGTAACCATAAAAGGTTGCACTGGTGCCATCAGAGATTAAGTCTTCTTCTAAATCGTTATAAGCGAAAACAGCGGTAACATCCATACCATCTAAATCCCAGTCAGCTTTTAAAGATAACTCAGTGGTGTCTTGTTTGTTGATGCCAGGTACGTTGAATGCAAAGTTTATGTCTACTTCATTCACGTCTTTGTTAAAAGCCGGATCAAATCCATTGGCAACAAATGAGGGTAACGCAAACACCGCATTATAATTGATTGCCCCCCCTTCCACCTTACCCATACTCGCACGAAAATCTAAGGTCAGATCATCACTAACATCCCAAATAAGACGACCGCGGATATTTGTGTCGTCAAGATAATCAACCGAATCATCTGCACCAGTAAACACGTTTTCATAAAAACCATCGGTAGTTTTATAACTAGCAGTCAGGCGTCCACGAACGTTTTCTGACAATGGCCCACTGATCACACCATTTATTCTTTGACTGTTGTTGTTACCGACTCCTAGGGTGACCCTACCTTCTAGCTCATCTGCAGGCATTTTAGTGGTGACTAATATCGCACCTGATACAGCATTTCTTCCATACAAAGCACCCTGTGGACCTTTGAGCACTTCGATTTGTGACACGTCCAACAGTTCTTCGTTGAAACTGTTTGGGTTGGTCATCAACACACCATCTACCACATAAGCAAACGTACCTTCGGCATCACGAGTGGAGACTATGCCGCGAATGGTGACTTGTGTGTCACCTACGTTTGCTGCGTCGACCATTGTCACGTTAGGAATAAGCCCAATGAAATCGCCTGGACGTTCAATGCCAGCACTTTCGATCATCTTTTCGGAGATAGCAGTGACGGCGATAGGTACTTCTTGTAAACTTTCTGGTCGTTTACGAGAAATACTGATGATCTCAAAATCATCTGCTTGCTCGGTTACCTCTTGGGCAACCGCTTGATTTATCCCTACTAAACTACTGGCGGACAGAGCAACCAATATACTGGTTGCAAGTGCGCTTTTACGGAGTGCTATCATGGTGTTTTCTCCAATAATTTTATTTTAGATTTATGTGTTTTAGTCTTCGCCATAAAGTTGTTTGACTCAACCCAAGGTAGTGAGCGACTTGTTGCTTATCACCGTTGAATTTATGCATTGCGTCCACCACCAGTTCCAACTCTTTGGTTCTAACCAGAGTTTGCTCAATATCAAATGTTGTTTTTAAAAAAAGTTCTGGAGAAATATCGCGTAATATTTCTTTAATCTTTGTGAGGTCATCAGCCATCTGCATAGATGCAATGACTCGTTCAAGGACATTTTCTAACTCTCTTACATTACCCGGCCATGAATAACTCACTAAAATTTCGAGGGTTTCAGAGAGTATTTCTGTAACCGAAAATTGCGATTGATAACTCGTAATAAAACGAGAAAGTTTTTGTATAGCTATGCTAGAAATGTCCTCGGGACGATCTCGTAATGGGGGAATATGAATATTAAAAACATTAATTCTAAAAAATAAATCTGCGCGAAACTTACCTTCTATGACTAACTGTTTGAGTTCTTTATTGGATGCCGCAATCACCTTTAAATAGGCAGGTTTTTCCACATTGGAGCCTATAGGTCGATAATGACGTTCTTGCAAAAAACGTAGAAGTTTTGATTGTTGATCAAGGGCTAATTCACTGATTTCATCTAGGAATAACACCCCATCTTGCGCCTCTTCAATTAAGCCTTTTCTACCACCGCGTTTAGCCCCCGTAAAAGCGCCATCCCTATGCCCAAAAAGTTCTCCTTCAAACAATTCAGTTGGAATAGACGAACAGTTAAGCGCAACAAAATTGCCTTCTGAAAAAGGACTAGTTTCGTGTACGGCTCGGGCTATCAACTCCTTACCTGTTCCAGATTCACCATAAATTAAAACATTACTAGGTGAGGAGGAAAACGCTCTGACTTGTTGCATCACTTTTTGTATAGCTGATGATTCAAAGACTAATTGGTGGCGAGAGGTAGGTTTAACTTTTTCTGGCTTAGGCTTTTTTCTATATAATTGATATATATATAAAGGTTTGCCTTGTGTCATTACACAATCTTGATGAAACCACCAATCAATACCTTGAATACGGCACTCACCATCGGTGGGACGCATGACTTCTTCAGAGTAAATGAGGCTTTCCAAGTCAGAACAATTGTTGTTATCCACACCTAATTCTTGTCTAGCTGCTTGATTAAAAATAATAGACTGGCCTTCTTTGTCAGTCATAAAAATTGGTGTTTTTGATTGTTTTAGCAACCAATTAGTTAATGCTGCGCCTTGATTAGTAACGACCTGTTGATTGACTACTTGAATGGCACTAGCAATAGTTTTACGACAAGATTCAGCGCTGTACAACAAAAAAGAAGGCAGCCCTTGTTGGGTAGCCAAACCACACACTAAACTAGCCCCAACATATGCAATATTAGGTTGTTGACGTGTTAACTGAAACAATTCGCGGGCTTGTTCTGGAGTAGTATAAACTTCCTCTTGAACGGACACATTTAACGCTGCTTCTAAAATAGGCACAACGGGTGACGCTTCAGCAAAATTAATCAGCACTATATTACGAGACACTTGTGCTGCACGTTGTACTGCAGAAATAATATCTGTGACACTGCAATCTAGAGAGACAACAGGCAAATCTAAAGCTGACTTTAAATAGGCTGCATTAGAGCCAGCGCTGACGATCACATCCGGTAAAAAACTTCTTATGTGCTCGTCTATTTCCGAAACACTCCCGACTATTGCATCGAATAGTTTAAATTTTGCCTTCTCAGCAAACTCAGGTAATACACTGGTCATAAGTTGACTAAATTCTTTGTGACCAAAGATTAAAATTCTGATTGCTTGTGGCTTTATATTCACCTTGTTCACGATACTTTCTCCAGATTTGTCGGACTGGCAACTAAAGATTGTATAAAAGTGAACATATGCAGATGCAAAATAACTAGCCAACTTTCAATTTGAATAATAGATAGCTCTTGATAGCATTAGTTATGCCATTTTTATCAATTTTTAGTTGATAGCCCATTTTTCTTGGGGCTAAATGCTAGTCTGAGAATTCGAAAATCAAACTAGCAAAAGGTTTTTTGATGGCTTTTATTTCAATATGAAAAACTTTATTTCATATTGAAATAAAAATAAAATGATATGTTATTTTGAAATGAGTTGACAGAGTTGTAAAACAGGCCCTAAAGCTTCGGGACAATCAAGATCTTGCACTGTCCAATTGTCTAATCCTTGCCGTTTACCTTTATTGTCTGAGTAAATGCCCTGCTGAGACAATTTTTCTATCGACTCGTCTAAAGAGTCCACACTCAAAGACAATAAGAATAATCCTTCCCCACGGTCAGCCAAAATTCGCGCAACCTCTCCTTCAGTTGATGTTGGTTGCACTAAGACAATCCATACCCCTGATAACAAAAAACGAGCGCTCTTGACGTATCTTTTTGGTAGGTCCTCAATAGTAGGTTCACATTGCAACAGCGTTCGCAAATACTCAACTTGTGGTGCTAATTCTCGCACTACAAAGTTAATATGGTGAATTGCATTAACTGTGGGTATCACGTTTACTCCTAGAACTATCAAGTGACACTTAAAAACAAATCTCACTTGATAGTGTCATGCTGTCAGTAATATCAATTTTGCTAACAATCAATATTGATATTCATTTGAACACAATATTTATTCCTGCATATAACCCGAAGGTAACTCATTAATTGCTGCTACACCCGAGTCTATGGCGGCTTGTGCCACTGCTTTAGCCACACGATTTAACAAACGAGGATCCATAGGTTTAGGGATGATATAATCTTTCCCAAATCTTAGACTATCAATATTACTGGCAGCTAGTACTTCTTTGGTCACCTCTTCTTTAGCAATATTTCGAATGGCATCAACGGCTGCTATTTTCATTTCATCATTTATTTTAGAGGCACGCACATCTAGTGCACCACGAAAAATAAAAGGGAAGCATAAAACATTATTCACTTGATTAGGGTAATCAGACCGACCTGTCGCCATGATTAAGTCATCCCGGACTTGATGTGCCAACTCAGGCTTAATTTCAGGATCAGGGTTTGAACAAGCAAAAATAATAGGGTTAGGTGCCATTAACTTTAATGCTTCTGCAGGCAACAAATTAGGCCCAGAAACGCCAATAAATACATCCGCACAATCTAATGCATCTTCTAAAGTACGTTTATCAGTATTATTGGCAAATAATTTTTTATGGGTTGTGAGATCTTCACGTTGCGCGTGGATCACACCTTTTCTATCAAGCATGTAAATACGTTCGCGTTTAGCTCCACATTTAATCAACAACTGCATACAAGCAGTAGCTGCTGCACCAGCGCCTAAACAAACGATAGTAGCCGCACCGATAGTCTTACCCTGTATTTCCAACGCGTTTAGCATGCCTGCTGCAGTGACTATGGCAGTACCGTGTTGGTCATCATGAAAAATAGGTATAGCGCAGCGTTTAATGAGCTCTTCTTCAATCTCAAAACATTCAGGAGCCTTAATATCTTCTAAGTTAATACCTCCGAACGTATCCGCAATACTTGCAACTGTATTAATAAACTCCTCGGGTGTCGTATGTTTTACTTCAATATCAATAGAATCAATATTCGCAAAACGTTTAAACAATAAGGCTTTACCTTCCATCACAGGCTTGGATGCAAGAGGTCCTAAATTACCTAAACCTAAGATGGCCGTGCCGTTTGAAATAACTGCTACCAAGTTTCCCTTACCTGTATATTTATAAGCAGCATCGGGATCGGCTGCAATCTCTCGAACCGGTTCAGCTACGCCCGGGCTGTATGCCAAAGCCAAATCAGTCACACTCTCGGCAGGTTTGGTGAGCGCAATGCTGATTTTGCCAGGTATGGGTTTAGCGTGATAATCAAGGGCTTTTTGGCGGAAATCAGACATGTTGTTGTCAGTCCTCTTGGAATTAAAAATGTTGGCGGAGTGTTTAAACGTTTATTGGTGTATAACAGATAAATGCTTTTACACAAAAATCAATGCACTTGTAAAATAATGCTCCTGAAGAACCGTGCGTTCATAGATCAGTACTCATATAAAACGGTAACCAAACAAATGTTAAACTACAATGTTACAAGAATGTAACACAGCATTGACCACTGGACATATTAGATAAGACCACTAATTACATATAGCCACTATAATTAATATTAATAGGTTCATAACATTAGCGAATACCCAAAAAAATATTATTTGTGTATTTGCTAATGTTAGGTTTACACTCAAATATAGTTTTAATCCTCGTCTACTGTTTAATCACTAGGCCAAGAAAAGTAGTTTAAGATTATCAAAAACTTGAAATTTGTATTGTTGCCATTTGTTAGCAGTTACTTTTTACTTTTTTCTGGTATGTCCTCAGTCTATGCAAAAACTGACGATGCGCTGCAGCTTTCAGGATTTGCTCGCGTGGTTTTAGGTTATCTTGATGAAGGCAGTGCAACTTATTTTGGATATGATGATGACATAAGCCTAAACCAACAAAGTTTAATTGGCTTACAAGCAGATTACCAAATATTTGATAACTTGTCTGCTACCGGCCAATTTGTTGGTCACAGTGGAGACCTGCGAGAATCAGGGCTTGAATGGTTATACCTAACCTACGCACCTACCCGCTCCACTCGAATTAAAGTGGGTAAACAACGCATACCTTTTTTCAACTACAGCGATTCCCTTGACGTGGGTTTTGCGTACCCGTGGGTAACACTGCCACAACAAGTTTATAGTTCGACACTTTTTTCAACGTTTGAAGGTGTATTAGCTAATTACCAATGGTCTGGTAAAAAAATCGGGTTTGATATAGAAGGTTATTGGGGCAGTTTTGATGATAGGTTTAATACGCTCGGTTCCGTAGTATCTGCCGAGGTTGATAATCTTCACGGTCTTATTACTAAGATAAACTATGATAATTGGACATTTCGAGCTTCGTACCATTCTGGTGATACGGCGATCGAATTATCTGAATTTGAAGAGTTTTCAAGTGTACTTAACCAAGTAGGCTTTATTAAAAGTACTGAATCCTTAAATCCCGATGGCAAAGCTGAGTTTTTTCAGATTGCAGCTAGCTACGAAAATTTGAACTATTTTTTTCGTACCGAAGTTACTCAAGTCCATACACAAAGCTCTGTCATCCCTGATATTTATGGTTACTTTGTTGCTGCTGGTTATAACTTCTATCGATTTTTAAGCTACGTGTCTTTCGCAAAAAATAAAAGTCGATATGGTGCACCAACTGACGAAATACCTGTTGGTGTTGACCCCCAACTTGACGCACTAGCATCTGGTTATCAAAACATTTTTAACTCACTACCCCTTTTTGGTTCGCAAAGCATTACCTTCGGCACAAGATGGGATTTTAAACCCAACCTAGCTCTAAAAGCTGAGATGACTTTAATAAAAGCCAACCATGACGGCAACGATAACTTTATAGTATCAAATGAAGCCAATTTTGATCGAAAAGCACCATTTTATCAATTAGCCTTGGAGTGGGTCTTTTGATGAAAAATCTGTTTCTTATTTATTTAATTAGCTTATTTTTTTCACACTACGCTATAAGTTCAGATTCAATAGTGGTGGTGGCTAATACGCAAAACACACCAATTAGCCTGACTCGACAAGAAATACGTAATTTATTTATGGGCAGTGTTCTTTCTTATGATCTCAAAGCAGTTGCTCTGCCCCAAGAAAATCAAACCAGAGTGTTGTTCAATACTAAAATAATAGGATTAACAGAATCACGGATCCAGTCGTATTGGGCACAAATGCGTTTTTCTGGGCGTAAAACACAACCAATAGAAATAAGCAGTGAGACATTGGTAATTGAATATTTACAAGCTCATCCGGGTACTGTTTCTTACATATCAGCCGATATGAAAATTCCCAATAATTTAACTATTCTTTTTCAAATCGACTAGCTGAGCTTTTTCTTTCAATAAATCATCCAAACTTGTCGGTTTTGAAAACAGGTATCCTTGTAATTGATGACATCCATTTTCGATCAAAAAGTCCGCTTGTTCGCGAGTTTCGACCCCTTCAGCACATATCTGTAATTTCATTTGTTTAGCCATCTCTATAATAGTTCTGGTAACCAAGGTACTGCGTTCGGATATGTTTAGTTTGTCTACAAACTGCTTATCAATTTTCAACGTATTAAAACTGATTTGAGTTAAGTAGCCTAGTGATGAATACCCAGTACCAAAATCGTCAAGAGCGACTGTCGAGCCAATATTTCTAAGCTGGGTTAAAAACTCATTGGCCATGTCTAAGTTCTCTAAATATGCAGACTCGGTTACTTCAAATTCAACCAATCGCGGCTCAACCTTATACCTTGCAAATATATTTTCGATAAAAGCGACCAATAGCGAATTTTTGATATCGTGAGCAGACAAGTTGATAGAAATGGTTACTTTTGAATTGTTCAAAATACACAAATTTTCAAAGTCCTTGCAAACCCTTTCTAACACCCACTTAGTGATAGGTAAGATCTTACCGCTTTGCTCAGCTATAGGTATAAATTCTGCAGGTGACACAAAACCCAGTGTTTTACTCTTCCACCTTAACAACGCTTCATAGCCTAAGATGGTCTCATCTGGCGCTACTTTTCCTTGATAATAGAGAATAAACTCGTCATTTTTAATGCCTGAGGTAATCAAATTAGCAATTTGTAATTTACGCTTATTGTCTTCCATCATATCAGGGACAAAAGTAGTGTGAGTATTACGACCTGCTTTTTTCGAACGGTACATAGCGATGTCTGCATTACTTATAAATTCACTTAAATTAAAGTGAGAATCACTTGCTTTGGCAATACCAATACTGACACCAACTTGAACTTCCCATGTGTTGATATCAAACGGGACACTTAATCCCTTCACTAAACGTTCCGCAATCTCAAATAACATCATATCGTTTGGTTCGTTATGCAGCAAAATAAGAAACTCGTCTCCACCTAAGCGAGCAATAATGTCACCTTCACGTAAAAAAGTTTTAGTCCGCTCACACACTTTGATTAGTAATTGGTCACCCGTTTCATGACCTAAGGAGTCATTTACACCCTTAAATCCGTCTAAATCGAAATACATCAGGACGAGATTTTGTTTAGTTCGCTTTACTTTAGATAGCTCGACTTTTAAGATTTCCATAAAAAATTGGCGATTAGGTAAACCTGTTAGTGAATCAAAATTAGCCAACCTCTTCATGGCTATTTGTTGCTCCATTAGCTGTTCAGTATATTCTTTATTTTTTTGCGTTTCTTGATAGATAGTTTCCATCATTTGGTTGATGTCACCGCCTAATTCGGCCACTTCTTGCTTACCACGAACGTCGATACGTAATGAATAATCATTAGTTTTTTGAATGTTATGCGCCAAAGTCGACAGACGACTGAGTGGCATGAATAATCTATGTTGAATAAAAGATAAAATAAGAGTGACAATTAAAACCACTAACAATGTAACCGGTAAGACTTGCTTGAGTAGACTGAGTTTACTTTTGTTTAGTGGCTCCAATGAATCATTTACAATCAACAAGTAACCCAGCGGTAACCTAACATCACCAATAAGTTTAAGTGCAATCAATTCATTTTTTTCTACCTGTACACCCCAAGATCGTTTTCTGAAATCAGTACTTTGTAAATCAATACCTGAACTAAAGGCGTCAAATTTATCACCAAAATAGACATCTTTTTGTTGCCACTCTTCATCAAATACGACTGCAAATTTTACATTATTGTATCTTTCAAGCCTTAAAAGTAGAGTTGAAATTTCAAAGGGATCTGGGTTTGCTGCGAGAACGGGTACTAGATCGCTTGCCATGTTTGCCGACAGCCCGTCTAAATCATTTTTAACCGATTCGAGATATAAGTTTTCGTGTTCTTGAATCGAAAAGATTAACACCGCTGAGAAAACTAGAAATAACGCGATAACCGAAAGGGTAGTGGTGGTGTTTTTAATCGTTTTGAAAAGCATTACAACATTACAACTACTTTTTTTATAATTTAACATTTTGTTTCGAGTTAGTGTTAACTAATTTTATTTTTAAGTATCCAACTTAAACACCATAACAAGCTTTGAAACCTTTTTTAAAAATATAAAAAAGGCGCTAAATAAGCGCCTTTTTTATGTAATGTTAGACTTAAAAAAACTTTAGCTTTTCTTAAGACCAGCAAAACGTTTGTTGAATTTATCAACACGACCACCAGTGTCGACGTTACGTTGCTTACCAGTGTAAAAAGGATGGCAAGACGAACATACGTCTAAATTGATGTCTTTCTTCAAAGTAGAACGTACTTTGATGATATTTCCGCAAGAACAGTTTGCAGTCATTACTTGATAATCAGGATGGATATCTTGTTTCATGGGTTACCTCTTCGTCAGGCCGTATCGCTATTCAACCCGAAGCTGAACACCATACGAAAATTAAATTAAAAAAGCTTTGTGGCTTGCCGCAAAGTGGCGCGCATATTAATGTAACGGGCTTGGGCGATCAAGACTTTTGTTGATTTTATACCCAAATCACTCTTTTTACCAAAGGCTATGCAAAATACAAATGGCAATACTTAGTGTCGCGCTTCCTATTCCGAAGCGTCAGTTTTTCGATTATCTATACGAAGGTACTGCTTTATCTGTGGGTGTTCGTGTCCGTGTCTCTTTTGGCCCACGTAAGTTAATAGGTGTAGTTTGGGGAATAAGTGAAAAATCAGATTGGAACATTAGCAAATTAAAATCCATTGAAGCGGTGATAGATGACACACCAATATTTAATCCAAATTTGATTAAACTATGTAGCTGGTTAGCACAATATTATAAACATCCCATAGGTGATGTGGTTCAAACTGCCATGCCTGTAGCACTTCGAAAAGGTGAGTCGAGCTTAGCAAAACCAGTTCAATATTGGACACTAAGTGATCTTGGCCAGACAGCAGATTTAAGCATTTTGTCTCGGGCACCTAAACAACGTGCTTTTATGCAGTCATTACACGTCCAAGATAGCATCAAGTCTAAAGCCAAAGCTGATTTTGGTGTGGCTGCAATTAAATCTTTAGTAGAAAAAGAGTTCATTACCGCTGTCGAAAAAATCCCCACAACCACATCAACATGGCAACAAAGCTTAATTATCCAAGACAAACCTATGGCCAATGTTGAGCAAGCCATTGCCATTAGTTGTATTGAAGCAAAACTTGACCAATATGGCTGTTTTTTATTAGATGGTATTACTGGCAGTGGTAAAACAGAAGTTTATCTACAGGCAATAGAACAAGTACTAAAGCAAGGCAAACAAGTATTAATTTTAGTACCCGAAATTGGCCTCACACCACAAACCGTTCATAGATTTAAATATCGCTTTGGTATTGATGTGGGGATTTTACACTCGGGACTTAATAATAATGAACGTTTACAAGTATGGCAACAAAGCGCAAATGGTCAGTTAGGCATCATAATCGGCACTCGTTCAGCCATTTTTACACCTATGCTTAAACCTGGATTACTGATTGTTGACGAAGAACATGATTCTTCGTATAAACAACAAGACGGATTACGTTATCATGCGCGTGACTTAGCTGTGATGCGTGCGCGACAAGAAAACATACCTTTGGTATTGGGCTCAGCCACACCTGCTCTAGAAACTTTAAACAATGCACTAACCGGCAAATACCAGCACCTCAAATTAAATCTGCGTGCTGGCAATGCGTCGCTTGCTACTCAACATGTTTTTGACATTCGCCAGCAGCAGCTTCAATTTGGTGTGGCTCAGGGCATGTTGGATCGTATGGGTCAGCATTTGCAGCAAGGTAGTCAGGTAATGCTATTTATCAACCGCAGAGGCTATGCACCCGCTTTAGTTTGCCATCAGTGTGGTTTTGCTGAACACTGTAAGCGATGTGATAAGCCGTATACAGTGCACAAACAGTTGTATAAATTACAGTGCCATCACTGTGGTAGTGCTAAGTCTATTCCTAAGAACTGCCAACAATGCCAGTCCAGTGAGCTGACTTCTATGGGTGTGGGAACAGAGCAGTTAGAACAAGGAATAGCTAACCATTTCCCTCAATACAGTAGCATCCGAATAGACAGCGATAGTGCGCGAGGCAAGAACAAACTGGATAACATGCTTAGCAGTATCAACAATAATGAGCACCAAATTTTAATTGGTACCCAAATTTTGTCTAAAGGCCATCATTTTCCTAATGTGACACTGGTGCTTATTCTAGATGTTGACGGTGCGCTGTTTAGTGCTGACTACCGTGCTTCAGAACATTTGGCTCAACTTATCACACAACTCGCTGGACGTGCAGGGCGTGCAGAAAAACCCGGTGAGATGTGGTTGCAAACTCACGATCCAGGTCACCCTTTGCTTCAGGACTTAATCAATAATGGCTATGCACATTTTGCTCAATATGCGCTATTGGAGAGACAACATGCCAATTTACCACCCTATACTTTTCAAGCGTTGTTTAAAGCTCAGGCGTTAAGTGCACGCGATGCTTTTGACTTTTTACAGCAAATTTCGCAATTATTTAGTGCTGCTGACAATGTTGATTGTGTAGGACCTATTCCTGCTTTGATGGAAAAACGACAAGGCCAGTATCGGATGCAATTGTTATTACAAAGCACACAACGCAGCACCTTACAAAAAGCTATCGGACGACAAATTAAACAGATCGAAACATTAAATTTAACTAATAAAATTCGCTGGTCGTTAGATATTGATCCGCAGGATTTTAGTTAAATATAATAATAATGAAGATTCTGATTGAGGTTCCTGTGAACCGCGGTAAGATCACTTGCCTTATTTCTACTCAGTACTATCTATAGCATGGCGCAAAAAGATTACGTGGCTCGTGGCCACAGCAGCAAAAAACAGACTCCACCTTTGTCCAAACCATCATTACCTTGGCTACGGATTTTAATTACCCTTACATTAGTGCTTGGATTTAGCTATTTTTTATGGAGTATCAAGGGTACCGCACCTGAAAAAACAGCTGACGTGATTGCCAATAAACAGCAAAGTCAAAGTGAAAGAGACACACTGCCAGAGATACCACAAGAAGAATGGGAATTTATTAGGAGTTTGCCAGAATACACGGTTGAAATTGTACAAAAAAAACAAGACCAGCCAATAGTTCGCCGTCTGATGCAATGTGGTTCGTTTAGAAAAAATTCTCAGGCACAAGCGTTAAAAGCAAATATTGCTTTTCAAGGATTGGAAGCGCAGGTCAGGTCAAGCAAAGGCACATCTGGAGTGTGGTTCCGTGTCATCCTTGGTCCTTATGACAGCAAACGTGAAGCTGAACAAGATCGTCACACTTTACAACGTGCAAAAATTAACGGTTGTAAGATTTGGAACTGGAACCTATAAATAAATCTCGTTGAAGGCATTACATGTCGCGGGCTCCTACTCGCGGCTTGAAAAAAATAGAATACTCCCCACATCTATTCCATCTGGTGACGTTCCTTTGAAATACACAGGACCATAACCCACTCTTAACCCTGACAACCTTTGTGTAGACCAGTCTGGTTGTCCTTCGACACTGAAGGAATTTTCGTGACTACAATTGTATCCGTACGTCGTAATAATCAAGTAGTAATAGCCGGTGATGGTCAAGTATCTCTTGGCAATACTGTAATGAAAGGCAACGCTAAAAAAGTACGTCGTCTTTATAACAACCAAGTAATCGCAGGATTTGCTGGCAGTACAGCCGATGCGTTTACTTTATTCGAACGTTTTGAGTCTAAACTTGAAATGCACCAAGGCAATTTAACCCGCGCAGCGGTTGAGCTAGCTAAAGATTGGCGTAGTGATCGTATGTTACGCAAGCTCGAAGCTTTACTTGCAGTTGCAGACGAAACCGCCTCATTTATCATTACCGGCAATGGGGATGTAGTCCAGCCAGAAAATGACTTAATTGCTATAGGCTCTGGTGGTAATTTTGCACAATCTGCCGCTATGGCCTTGTTAGAAAATACCGAATTATCAGCCCAAGAAATTGCTCAAAAAAGTTTGACCATAGCAGGCAATATTTGCGTATTTACTAACCATAGTCAAACGATAGAAACGATCGATTATTAACTTCATCGGCCAAGAAAAATTCCCTAACAGGTATTATTTAAATATATCGCCGGTTATTTACCCAAATTATAAGGTTTAATTTATGTCAGAGATGACCCCAAGAGAAATAGTTCACGAATTGGACTGTCATATTATTGGTCAACAAGATGCTAAACGTGCGGTGTCTATTGCCCTTCGGAATCGGTGGCGCAGGATGCAGCTTGAACCTGAACTGCGTCAAGAAGTGACACCTAAAAATATATTGATGATCGGCCCAACGGGGGTCGGTAAAACTGAGATTGCTCGTCGTTTGGCAAAATTAGCCAACGCACCTTTTATTAAAGTCGAAGCCACAAAATTTACTGAAGTGGGTTATGTCGGTAAAGAAGTCGAAACTATCATCCGTGATTTAGCAGACATCGCCGTCAAAATGACTAAAGAACAAGCCAAGAGCAAAGTTAAATACCGTGCTGAAGAAGCGGCGGAAGAACGTATTTTAGACGCACTTTTACCACCTCCAGAGAATGCATTTGGTGATGAGCCTGCTCCACAAGATAAAGGTACTAGACAAATCTTTCGTAAAAAATTACGCGAAGGGCTACTAGACGATAAGGAAATCGAACTAGACGTCGCTGCACCCCAAGTTGGCGTGGAGATTATGGCACCTCCGGGTATGGAAGAGATGACCAACCAACTTCAAGGCATGTTTCAAAACCTGTCTGGTAGTCAGAAGAAAAAGAAAAAACTTAAGGTTAAAGAAGCCTTTAAATTGTTAACTGACGAAGAAGCCGGCAAATTAATCAATCAGGAAGACTTAAAACAGACGGCTATAGATTCACTTGAACAAAATGGCATCGTATTTATTGATGAAATTGACAAAATCTGTAAGCGCGAAGGTTCAACCAGCGGCGGAGATGTATCACGTGAAGGCGTGCAACGTGATTTATTGCCTCTAGTCGAAGGTTCAACAGTGTCAACTAAACACGGTACGGTAAAAACCGATCATATTTTATTTATCGCTTCTGGTGCATTTCAAATGTGCAAGCCTTCAGACCTGATCCCAGAGTTACAAGGCCGTTTGCCAATTCGTGTTGAATTATCTGCGCTGACCGCCCATGATTTTGTGCGTATTCTGACTGAGCCAAACGCATCACTTACTGAGCAATATGTTGCCTTGCTTAAGACTGAGGGCGTAGGAGTATCTTTTACTGATGAAGGTATAGAACGTATTGCTCAAGCCGCGTGGAAAGTAAATGAACGTACCGAAAACATTGGTGCCAGACGCTTACACACGGTGATGGAGAAACTAATGGAAGAGATATCATACGATGCTTCTGAAAAAAATGGTGAATCGTTAATAGTCGACGCTAATTATGTTGACGACCATTTAGAAAAATTAGTGGACGACGAAGATTTAAGTCGCTTTATTTTATAGTAATACCTATCAACTAACTAATCGAAAATACCGCTTAAATTGAGCGGTATTTTTATATCTGTATCAAGGTTTGATACAAGGTTTAGTATTAGTCTCGTCAAAAGCAGTATTGATTACTAGCATCTATTTATTACTTAATTACTTAATTACTTAATTTATTAATTTATTACTTCACCCATTTTTTAATTTGCTAACGAATATTCCAATAAAATACGGTTAAACACTTTAATTACCGATTATATTTAGCAACTCAGTCATGTCAGTTTTGAACAAACATTTTACTAATGATTGTAATCATATCAAGCTGAACGTTCTCAACTATCATGTTTCATAACTTGATGTGAAATTAAGATATTTATAGCCAATAAAAATTGTATTTCATACAAAAATCGTCTTAATTTTCTTTCTTGTTTTGTTTTACTACAAATAGCCCTAGGTTTATTAATATCAACGACAGACCTTGTTTTTTTAACATTAAATATAAATTTAGACTCATACCAATTTACTCAACACTGTTTGTTTTAGACTAGTATCATGAATTATCGTGAATGGAATTTGCACCTTTTTTGTATCCTCTGAACCGGTCAAATTAACAAAAGTTAAAAATTACATTTTTCAGCAGCATGTCTGATATTTATCCACAAAAAAAATCACACACTTTAAGTTTATGTTGATGTTGATAAATTAAGAGTCTTCATTGAATGGATCGTGTTACTTACATCAAATGGCAATAACATGGATCCAACATTAATTAATTGAATGCCTAAATGTAATAAAATCTGTCGTCCTTTTTGCGGCACCTACCACTTATTATGCAAAAATTACCGCTGGTAGTATGAAGTAGCGTGAATTTTGTACAAAAATTTCAATTCACTGTTTAAAGGTAAATATAAGTCCCACCTATCACACTGTTGGTGCACTAGTCTAGGCTTGCACACGTCGGTAAATAGTTCATAATGACCATTAATTTAGCAAAGGATTTACTAATGCCTCCAGAAAATAAACATTCAAGTTTTCGTAATAACGCAAGAATTTCTCCTAAGTTAGCGTGCACAGTTTTAGTCCTGCAACTAATGCTAACCCCGACCGCACATGCAGTTGAAATACTAACCTCTAAAGAATTGGCATCTCATTGCGTGTTGCTCAGTGCTAACCCAGAGGGTGTTGATGGTCAATACTGTGTCCGCTATATTCAAGGTTTTATTGACGGGGCGATAGCAACTGATGCCCGAGTTATGCTAAACGCCGAAAATGCCATTACCGGAGATGAAACCTTTGCAGAACGCGCAATGCGCACCCGTATGCCTGGGCGTGTAGACCGTTCGCGAGCTGCTAAGCTTGCTGGTTTTTGTCTTGGTGATCCACTACCACTTCGTGATGTGGTTGATGTTGTTGTTACCGATTTGGTAAAACAGCAAGATAGTTTGACAAAAGATGAGCCCGCAATGGAAGTTGTGTATAAATCACTTATGACAAATTACCCCTGCATATAATGTACTTGACCCAAACCCGGCGTGAACATCAGCGGGGCGAAGCACGCCTTTCTTCCATATTGCTTTTAATGCTTATTCTTGCAGTTACTTGGCTTCTTTGGTCGGGTCTCTACAAACCACTGGTCGTAGGTTTGGGTGCTTTTTCATGTGTACTTAGTGTTTATTTAGCCCACCGTATGGGATTTTTCCGACATCAGGCTATGATTGGGATCTTTCCTCGTTTGCCTGGTTATTGGCTGTGGCTGCTTCGTGAAATTATTATTTCTAGCTGGGACGTTGCAAAACTGATACTGCAACCTTCCCTACCCATAAGTCCAACCGTAGTTGTATTGGAAGCACAAACTAAAACTGATGTAGGGCAAGTCATTTTTGGCAACTCCATCACTCTATCGCCTGGGACCGTCACGCTGGATTTACATGAAGGAAAATTGTTGATCCATTGTTTAACCAGTGAAGGTGCAAAAGAATTGCAAAAAGGCGAAGCCAATCGTCGAGCCGCTAATTTGGAGCGCAGTTAAGTATGTACATTATTGTCTCTATCGCTATTTTAATAACCATGGTTTTAGCTCTTGTTCGGGCACTAATGGGCCCAAGCGCCTACGACCGGGTTTTGGCTGTTAATGTGTTTGGCACCAAGACAGTTCTGCTGTTGTCCGTTATTGCATTTTTATATGGCAGGCCAGACTTTCTTGACCTTGCGTTAGCCTATGCATTGATTAACATGGTTGGAATTCTCGCTGTACTGGAGTACTTTCAAAATCGAGCACGAAGGAAATCTAGGGCTAAAGATGATTGATATTGCACTGGATGTACTAAGTTGGATTTTACTGGTTCTAGGCGGCGCCTGTGTGTTAATTGGCGGTATAGGTGGTTTGCGTTTACCCAACTTTTATACCCGTATTCATGCCGCTAGTCTTACCGATACCATGGCTACTATTCTAATTTTTTCTGGCATGATGTTACAAGCTGGCTTATCTCTTGCCACGCTGAAGCTATTTGCCATTATGCTGTTTCTACTGCTGACTGGCCCAACCGCCACGTATGCACTAGCCAACGCCGCGCTATTATCCGGTCTCAAACCAGACGCTGGAACGACAAGCGACAAACCTAAGGAAAGTTCACCAGAATGATATTTATTTTTGGGCTGTTCTTACTGACCCTGCTGGTCATTACCGCAATCGCTATAGTGCGTACCGAAGACTTGTTTGTTGCAGTAATGTTGACTTCTATATTCAGTCTACTTATGGCTGCTAATTTTTTCATCCTAGACGCTGCCGATGTGGCACTTACCGAAGCTGCAGTAGGCGCAGGTGTGACAACAGTTATTTTCCTGTGCGCATTGGCTCTGACTGATGACAAGGAAAAGCCTCGGCAGGGGAGTCGTTGGGTAACGTTCAGCACGGTAGGCGTTTTGGCATTACTAATCATTTATGCAACCTTTGATAAGCCTCGGCTTGGGGACCCAGATGCTCCTGTTCACCAACACATTGCGCCGTGGTATATAGAAAAGACCACTGAATATATGGATATTCCTAATGTAGTCACCGCAATCCTGAGTAGTTTTCGAGGCTACGATACGCTAGGTGAAGTATTTGTTGTTTTTGCGGCTTGTATAGGTGTTTTATTTATACTTGGTGTAAGTCCGCCACGAAAGACCAAACAAACAACCGAAAAAACCACCGGTTTACGTCATCATCTTATACCTCAAGTTGTTGGTCGACTGCTGATACCATTTATCGTGCTATTTGGACTTTACGTGCAATTTCATGGCGAGTACGGACCAGGCGGAGGATTCCAAGCTGGCGCTATTATTGCCACAGGTGTCATCCTTTACGCATTGCTCGAAGGTGAATCTGAGGCCTTGCGCGCAATTCCTCGTGGGGTGTTATTAGGCATGGTTGTAGGCGGTGCACTTTTATATGGCAGCGTCGGAGTGGTATGTATGTTCATGGGGGGGGCTTTTTTAGATTACTCCGTACTATCATCTGACCCTGTTTTTGGACAACAACTGGGGATTCTTATTATCGAAGCCGGCGTTGGAATGGCAGTTTGTGGCGCACTTTTGGCTATTTTTCATGCTTTTGCATCACGTGAGATATTGTCATGAACCTTTTGGAATTACTTGGCTATTTTAATTATTGGGTGTTCGCTATTATTTTAACAGTAGGTCTTTATGCCGTAATAAGTAAAACCAATTTGATCAAAAAATTGATTGGATTGTCAATCTTTCAATCGGCAGTTTTCCTTATGTATATTACTATGGATAAAGTGGAAGGCGGTACCGCCCCTATCATACAGGAAGGTGTAGAAGATCAGATATTCTCCAATCCTCTGCCACAAGTCTTGATACTAACGGCAATCGTTGTGGGGGTATCAACCCTCTCATTAGGCTTGGCCATGGTGGTGCGTATCAGTGAATGTTACGGCACGATCGAAGAAAACGAAATTTTGGACTCCGACTAATTACTATGGATTTATTAGCACACCTTCCTGCTCTGCAGGTCGTGGTTCCGATGTTATCGGCTCCACTTATTGTTTTATTACAACCACGTGGTCTAGCATGGGCGGGAGCAACTGCCGTTGCAGTGCTTAGCTTTGCTATTGCCGTGGCCCTCGCCTTAGCTGTATTAGACGGTCAAACTGTTGAGTACGCCATGGGTGGTTGGCCTGCACCTTACGGTATTGCACTGTCAGTAGATGCTTTCAGTTCGCTGGTATTGCTGGTAGTCACGGGCGCCGCATCTGCAGCTTTACTAGCGGCTAAACCCAGTATTGACCAACAGATAGAAGCTGAGCGCCAACCTCTTTTCTATTCAGCCTGGCTACTTGTTTTATCAGGGCTGGTTGGTATCGTTGTATCAGCAGACGCCTTCAATATCTTTGTATTTATGGAAATATCGTCACTTGCCAGCTACATATTGATAGCAGGTGGTCCCGACCGTCGCGCACTTCCTGCTGTTTTTAAGTATCTAATGATGGGCACAATAGGTGCAACTTTCTACCTTATTGGTGTCGGTCTTATCTATATGATGACAGGCACACTTAATTTGGCTGATATGGAAGCGAGAATTGGCGATGTTACAGACATCAATCCGATACTCGTCGCGGCAGGTTTCATCACTATTGGTCTAGCCCTTAAAGCGGCCGTGTTTCCGCTGCATGTTTGGGTTCCCAATGCCTATACACATGCACCTCACATGGTGACGGTGTTTCTCGCTGCTTGCGCTACTAAAGTTGCCCTGTATGTATTGATACGTTTTGACTTTATGGTATTTCAGACCAAATTAGATGACCACGAAGTTCAGTTTGCGATGTTTGTGATGCCCTTAGCCATTCTGGGGATACTTATTGCATCAGCTGTCGCGATGTTCGAAGGACATCTGAAAAGGTTACTAGCTTCGTCTTCTATTGCACAGATTGGCTATATTTTACTGGGTGTCAGCTTTGTGAGCATGGCAGGATTAGCTGCCAGTGCAATGCATATATTTAACCATGCTTTAGCAAAAGGAGGACTGTTTCTTGCTGTTGCCTGCCTAGCCTACCAATATCGCGATTTACGCTTAAACCAACTCGGTGGTGCATCTGCACGTATGCCTTGGACTTGCGCCGCCTTTGTGGTGTGTGGTTTAAGTCTAATTGGCGTGCCAGGTACCGCAGGCTTTATTAGCAAATGGGTACTGATTAATGCTGCACTTGAAAACGGGGCTTGGGGCTGGGCCCTTGTCGCTATTATTCTTGTCAGCTCATTGATGGCTGTAGTTTATATTTGGCGAATTGTTGAAGCACTGTATTTCCAAGAACCCATCGAAGGAAACGACCAAATATCTGAAGCACCTGTACAAATTTTATTAGTCACCGGTCTTGTTGCTGTTCTAAACATATACTTTGGACTATTTCCGCAGGTTCCATTAGAGCTTGCTAATAGTGCTGCAGTCCTGCTCTTGGAGGGCTCACGATGACACCAGAAACAGCAATATTAGTCGCTATTGTTATTCCATTAGTTGGGGCGCTGGCTATTGCGCTTGCAGGGCGCATAAGCGCTAACCTGCGTGAAGCTGCTACTGCCATTACTTCTGTTTCCTTAATTTGGGTAGTCTGGAGTCTGTTACCCATTCTGATGGACGGCGGACGTCCTTCGGTAGAAGTCAGTCAGGTGATGCCAGGCTTATCTATTGCTTTTACCGTTGAACCACTAGGTATGTTATTCGCGGCATTAGCCTCTGGACTTTGGCTCATCAACTCAATTTATTCTGTAGGCTATATGCGCGGTAATAAAGAGCACAATCAAACACGATTTTTTGCTTGTTTCGCACTTGCCCTTTCCGCTACCATTGGTGTTGCCTTTGCAGGTAATTTATTTACTTTATTTTTATTCTACGAGCTGTTAACACTCTCTACCTATCCCTTGGTAGCTCATAAAGGTGACGCGGCGACAGTTCGTTCGGCAAGAATTTACTTAGGTGTCTTACTCAGCACATCCATCGGCTTATTTTTGCCAGCGATAATCTGGACATATACCATCGCAGGAACGGGTGATTTTACCACGGGTGGGATCCTCGCTGGAAAATTGAATGATCCTGAGATTGGCTTACTGCTCGCCTTGTTTGTATTTGGTATTGGAAAGGCTGCCGTCATGCCAGTGCATAAGTGGCTACCCGCAGCAATGGTGGCACCTACACCAGTAAGTGCTTTACTACATGCTGTTGCAGTAGTTAAAGCCGGTGTTTTTACCATCACAAAGATTATCGTTTACATATTCGGCATTGATTTTCTATTCGACGCTTCGAGTTCACAATGGTTGTTATATGCGGCAGCATTCACCATCATTACAGCAAGCCTAGTTGCTTTACGGCAAACTAATATTAAACGACTTCTTGCTTACTCTACTATTGCCCAACTATCTTACGTGGTCATGGCGGCGGCGATTCTTAAGCCACTTGCGGAAGTAGGTGCTGCTATACACATGGTCGCGCACGCCTTTGGAAAAATCACTTTGTTTTTTGCAGCAGGTGCCATTTATGTTGCCTCTAAAAAGACCGAAATCCATCAATTGCGCGGCATTGGAAGACGTATGCCGTGGACCATGACGGCGTTTACAATCGGCGCGCTAAGTATGATTGGAGTGCCGCCCACCGGAGGTTTTGTCTCTAAATGGTATATTTTAGCTGGTGCATTCGAAGCCAATAATTTAGTAGCCATTTTCACAATTATTGCTAGTACCGTGCTCAACGCAGCTTACTTTTTACCTATTCTGTATATGGTCTGGTTTGAACGCGAGAAAGAAGGCGGCAAAGAACATGGTGAAGCTCCGTTTTTAGTCGTGTTGGCATTATGTTTAACTGCGTCACTTACTATCGCCTTCTTCTTATTTAATGGACCGGTAATTGAGTTGGAAAGCCAAGTTGTAAAGGGATTGAGTTAATAATGAATGACGAAAAACAACTTCACTGGCTGGTCCGTCCGTCCACTATTCGCAAGCTTTGGATTGGTTCCGGTATTGTGCTGGCTTTGGTGGTACTTGCTCAGACCGTTTTTTACGTAAAAGGTTATTTTGGCTTTGATGCATGGTTTGGATTTGGCGCTATTTACGGGTTTGTCAGTTGTCTGGTAATGGTATTAGTCGCGAAGTTATTAGGCTTGGTGCTGAAGCGTCCTATAGACTATTACGATGAACCACAAGATGATCAAAATCTGGACTCGAGTCATGACAAGATAAAGGAGAGCAGTAATGGAGTTTGAGTTTTTCTCCCCTGCTTTTGTCCTGTTAATCGCTGCCGTTTTAATCTGCCTGGTTAAAGGTCACGCGCGCACCGCAGTCATACTCATCGCCCCAGTCATCACTTTATGGGCCATCTGGCAAATACCTGACGGTGTTCAAAGCACCGTAAAATTTCTTTCATACAATATTGAGCCCGTTGAAGGCAGTCCCCTAAGGCGACTGTTTGCCACAATTTTTGCCATCATGGTCTTTGTTGGAGGTCTCTATTCTTTTCGTATAGCCCGCTGGTATGAATTAGCTGCCGCCTTTGCTTATGCCGCTGGTGCCATCGGTGTCTGTTTCGCTGGCGATCTGATCACAATGTTTTTATATTGGGAAATGATGGCGATTTTTTCTACTGTCGTTGTCTGGTGTGGCGGTACACCTGGCGCACGAGCAGCTGGAATACGGTATGCCATTATGCATCTGCTCGGTGGTGTAGTACTCAAAGTGGGTATTGAGGGTGTTGTGGTAGGTACTGGCTCTATTCAAATTCAACCTATGCTGGCAACAGATTTCAGTACTTGGATGATACTTATTGGCATATTAATAAACGCCGCAGCGCCTCCAGTATCCGCATGGTTAGCCGATGCTTACCCTGAATCAACACCCACAGGATCAGTGTTTCTATCCGCATTTACAACTAAAACAGCGGTGTTAGCCCTCATACTACTGTTCCCAGGCGAACCTGTGCTGATTGGCATCGGATTATTTATGGTGATGTATGGCATTATTTTTGCCCTACTGGAAAACGATGTTCGACGGATCCTGGCTTATTCAGTGGTCAATCAAGTTGGTTTTATGGTGGTTGCCGTGGGTATTGGCACCGAAATGGCACTTAATGGTGCGACTGCACACGCTTTTGCTCACATAATTTATAAAGCATTACTGTTTATGAGCGCGGGTGTAGTTATCTATCGCACGGGTATGAATAAATGCATGGAGCTAGGGGGGCTATTTCGTACCATGCCTCTAACCTGTGTTTGCGGTATTATTGGGGCTTTGGCAATTTCCAGTTTTCCACTGACTTCAGGTTTTACAACAAAAAGTATGATTTCACAGGCTGCAATTGATGGAAACTTGGTTTGGGTCTACATGGCCTTAACGGCTGCGTCGGCCGGTGTGTTTTTGCATGCTGGCATCAAGTTTCCTTGGTTCGTATTTTTTCAAAAAGATTCAGGCTTACGTCCAAAGGATGCCCCATGGAATATGGGACTAGCGATGGTCATTTTTGCTAGCTTATGCATTTTACTTGGTGTGTTCCCTGAAATGCTTTATGCCTTACTACCCTACCCAGTAGATTACCAACCGTATTCGGTTGGCAAAGTGCTTTTCTACTTACAACTACTATTGTTTTCAGGTCTAGCTTTCTTTGTTCTCTTACCGCTGATGAAACGTACCATGACAATAAGTCTGGATACAGATTGGTTCTGGCGTCGTGCGGCAGTATATGTGTTTAGAATAATCGAGCGAATTCTTGGTTCAATTGGTGAAGTAATTAGTCATCAAAGGACACGTTTGCAAAATTTTTTACATCACGTAGCTGTACGCTACCTGGGCCAACCGCATACTTCTGACAGCAGAGAACGAGGTGTGTTTGCACGCTCTTGGCCTGTAGGTACTACGGCGCTTTGGATAGCTGCGTTATTGTCTGTATATGTACTACTGTATTACTTATAGCGGTAATTCGTATCTGACCCATATTAATAGTTCAGTTACCGCCTTATGTTTAAACATCACTTGCTAATGCCGTTTAGGACCACCTTGTCGCGAACAATGGAGACTTCACGGCAATAGTTTGAACTACTCACCGTTTTAGTTTTGACCCTTAATGAAGCGATAAATACACGCTTATTGCTCCCAACACTTTTTTTATTGAAATAGGGAGTGAAATTACTTTGATAAGTTTAACAATAACCCTCTGGCACAAGGGGTGATTAACAAGTGCTGAAATGGGTCGCAATAAACCACACATGATTTAATTTTTGGTTCTTACCTTTAAATGTGTTGTTGATTTATATAACATTGAAACAACAATTAATTCACTGTTACTTGAGCGTATTTTACCCCTATAAATTAATTAATTTGGAAACACTATCTTGAAAAAAATCACGCAAAATATTTGTTTGTTATTCGTACTTTTTAGTTTATCTGGCTGTATTGCGGCAACAGTCGTATCTGCCGCGGTAGGTGTCACTTCAACTATTGTTGGCGGGGCTATCGACGTTGTAGATACGGTTACTCCAGATATTTTTGATGATAATGAAGAAGATGATAGTGAAGAAGATGACGAAGAAGAAACTGGAAACGATGAAGGTGATAACAAAAATGATTAAACCGCAGATGTTATTACCAGACTTGCAGATATTGGAATCAAAAATACAGCTGTTTTAATGAAGGCTGAATATTTTAATAATGAACTTACAATAAGCCCTATGACTTTATGGTCAACAGAACAGCTAGAAAAAACCTATGGACTATTAATCTCCCTGATAGGAAAAAAGTGCACAACGTCTGCCTAACTTTGCTAGCACACAAGTTATCAAAGAATCATTTCTGATTGGTGAACACGTTCCCCTTTATTACTCGCAGAAATAGGTGATGCAGCGACGAAAGAAGCTTTGCTTGCCGCAATGATAGATTACGATATAGTTTGTTTTCCTATCTGGCATGAATTTATCTACCACTCCTGAGATAAATCGTCAGCTTTACGAGTTGATTACTGCACAAAGCATTGGGGCGAAATATGTGGGGTACATCAATCCGAAGCTTATCCCGCTGGATTGATTTGATGATTGGCTCGCTCAAATGCTACTGATATTGATAATTCATTGCAGGCAAGCAGCTGAAATTATGACTATAAGTACTTTGGTCCTCCTAATCGAAAGACTCGTGGCAACTTAATCATGGAGCATGATCCTAAATACTTTGGATAATAAAGTCAGCTTAGAAAGTTTACCCTGGTCAAAGTATGACCAAGCGCAAAGTCAGACTATATCAAAATATGTATCATGTTATTTTTCGTACTTCGGCGCAGCGCTAGACAATAAATAAAAAGGGCTAGCGTTATCATGTCGCACGTTAAGCGCCAGCCAAGTTAAAGCCTAAAAGGGCACTATTGAAAACATCAGCCGTCATCTATTAACTTCTGAGGAAGTAGGTTTATCAGAATAAACTTACCTAAAAGTGCTGTTTAATACGTTGCTGTAAACTTGTTGCTGATATCCCTCCCACATGGCTGTGTACTAATTCTCCGTTAGCGTCAAAGAGCAGCGTGACTGGCAAGCTAAAAAGACCCATATTAGTAGCGACTTCTCCTTTGCTATCTAACAGCACATGCTTAAAGTTTAAACCTTCCGTCTGCAAAAATTGCTGCACGGTTTCACTTGAATCACGCTGGTTTAGCGAGACAAACGTCACATCGCTATCACGTCGCTCAGCCTGCTCTAATACTGGCATTAATCGACGACAAGGTAGACACGAACTAGCCCACAGGTTAACGACGGTTGGCTGCTGCTGGCTGATATCAGTTATTTTAATTTCTTTACCATTGAGTTGCATAAAGTAACTATCTGGCATTGCAGTATGTGATCGAGCTAAAACAATAACTAAGCTAAATATTGCATATATGCCCACCATAGTTAACGTGCCAGAAAGTAATGCTTTTGATACGCGTCCTTTATTTCTTATCATGACTATGAACGATATTATTAACCCGACACACGCACTAATTGAAATCAATATTGGCGATACAGTTAATACTGTAGAGCCAAGTGTCATGAGTATCAAAGTGAACCTGAGTCGAGACGGTCTAGCTCAACAAAAAGAGAACAAGCGCCCTCCTCTGCACCGGTCAAGGTGGAGCGCATCCCAGCGAAAAACTCTCGACCCATTCCTTGATGGCTTAGCGTTAAATCGATCGTAGCTTGAAGGCGGACAGCTAAATCAGTGGCACTAACATGCAACGTAAGCTCACCGGTAATAGTATTGATTTCTACGATGTCGCCGGTATTTATTTTACCAATAAGACCGCCTTTAAACGCCTCTGGTGTTAAATGAATAGCTGCTGGCACCCTGCCAGATGCACCTGACATTCTGCCATCAGTAACCAAAGCGACTTTAAATCCCTCGTCTTGTAAAATACCTAAAGGAGGCGTTAATCGATGTAACTCAGGCATGCCAAGTGCAGCAGGCCCTTGGAAACGAACAACTACAATGCAATCTTTGCTTAGGTCGCCCGCTTGAAACGCGGCATCAAAAGAATATTGGTCTTCAAACACAACCGCTGGTGCTTTTATTTTACAATATGGCTCACTTAGAGCCGATATCTTCATTACCGCACGACCTAAATTACCCGACAACACAGACAAACCACCATTGGGTTGAAACGGCTTATCAATATCGGCGACGACTTGTCTGTCGAACGATTCAGCAACACCTTCGACCCATGTAAGCTCACCATCTATGATCCGTGGCTCTTGAGTATACCGCTCAAGGCCAAAGCCACATATTGTGTTCACATCGTTATGCAATAAACCTTTATCTAATAATTGCTTAAACAATAGCGACATGCCACCTGCGGCAGTAAAGTGATTTATATCGGCTGAGCCGTTTGGATATATGCGGGTAATTAACGGCGTTGCCCTTGATAAATCAGCAAAATCATCCCAATTCACAATAAAGCCAGCGGCACGCGCAACGGCCACCAAGTGCATAGTATGGTTTGTAGAGCCACCAGTGGCTAATAAACCAATAAGACCGTTAACCATAGCCTTGGCATCTACTATATGGCCAATAGGCATATAATTGTCGCCTAAATCCGTTATTCGTGTGATTTGTCTTGCCGCAGCACTGGTTAATGCTTCTCTTAAATCCGTTCCTGGGTTCACAAAAGAAGACCCCGGCAAATGAAGTCCCATTACTTCAACGAC
>CAZMDX010000025.1:0-2397 GCA_964564805.1 uncultured Pseudoalteromonas sp.
AATTCAGTTTTACTTGTGCATCTTCAACAAATAATGTGTAACCGTCAAAATCTGTATACCCTTTGAGCCCCATTAAAAAATGTTCTTCGCCTCTTTTCTCACCATGTTGGATCATTTTATCAAACACACTTAATATAAATTTGCTTTCGATGTCATTTTTCATCTTTTACTCCATTTCAAACAACATTTATTACGTAAAAACTGACTGCTAAGCCCATTCTACAAAATTAAACTAGATTAATTTAATTTTAATATTAATATAGTTTGGATAAATTGAATATCATACTGATTTTATACCAAATTCATTAAAAATCTTAGTTTGTTTTTCGTAAGGCGTTTTTCATATCAAAACCAATATATTTGTCCAAGAAGCTTCCCACTTTGACTCTGCGAGATTACTTTATGACAATGGTCTATCTGGAATACTCATTAGTGCGTTAGCTAGCAGTATAATGGTGTTTGGTTTTAGTAATACGGCCATTAAAACCCATCAATTAATATGGTGGGTTTCTATTTGTTTAATTTTATTACTGCGCCTGATTGATTTACTAGAGTGGAAATTAAGAAGCAGTAAATCTTCTTCAGGTCTATCCGGTATTCAACGCTATGGTGCTGGGTGTATTACGACTGGGATAGCTTGGTCTTCCTATGTCCTTATTTTTTACAGCGAACTCAATAGTGTTGAATTATTTTTCAAGGTCTTAATTATATCAACATTAGCTGGTGGCTCTGCTTCTTTTTTAGCCGCCAATCGCTTTATTTCGATTAGCTATTCAATGATTTTATTGATCCCCATATCTGTACTTGGGTTATTTGAAGAGCAGGGGCATCGCCAACTTTTGGGCGTGTTGGGTTTAGCTTATGCATTGGCTATGATATCTATTTGTATCAAAACATCTCGCTTTACTTCAAATGCAATCTATCAAAAAAACCTCAATGCACATCTTATTAAAGAAATGGAAAACGAGAAAAATCATGTTGCCTTAACTAATCAAGAATTAGAAGTTTCTTCAAATGAACTAAATCAAGTCAACATCAATTTAGAAGACGAAGTTAAACGACGGACGGATGAAATATTTCAGCTCAGTAATCTTGATCCTTTAACACAATTAATCAATCGTAAAGCTTTCACCACCAGTCTTGAGGCCTTAATAGAGCATTCAATAATCAAAGACAGTCCTCTGGCGTTGTTATTTATCGACCTAAACGGCTTCAAGAAAATTAACGATACGATGGGCCATAAAGTTGGTGATAGTGTGCTGATACAAGTCACTCGACGAATTTTAGCTTTTTCTGATAATAACCGTGTAGGACGCTGGAATGGTGATGAATTTTTGATGGCCTTACCCTACAGCGATCAAGACACGGCGATGTCTATTGCCAAAGCAATAGCAACCAGCATTACGCAACCGATTTATGTACACGGTAACGAATTATACTTGTCAGCATCCATCGGTATAGCGATGGCACCTGCACACAGCTTGTCAGCTACAGAACTAATTCAACTTGCTGATCTAACTATGTGTGAGCAAAAAAAGTCTGGTAATAAACGACCTCGTTTATTTTCTAATGATTTAAAAGAAAAAATTACTGCCGCTCAAATGATCTTAGAAGGTCTTCAACATGCTATTCAAAGAAAACAATTATTTTTATGCTATCAACCCATTCAAAGTGCAAAAGATAATGTATCTTTTGCATTTGAAGCCTTATTAAGGTGGGATTTTGATGGAAAATTTATTGGTCCTGATGTATTTATTCCATTAGCTGAAAAGTCTGGTCTAATTAAAGAAATAGGGGCGTGGGTATTAAATCGAGCTTGCATGGATGCAAACCATTGGCAATTCGGTCGCCAAGCCGCTGTGTCCGTTAATGTATCTGTTATTCAGTTAATGGATGATGGATTTATTAGGTTTTTAGATAATTGCTTACGCAGCAGCGGGCTGGCGCCACATAGATTACATTTAGAAGTAACCGAGTCCACGTTTGTAGAAAACAAAGAGAAAGTTCGCCAACAATTAGAGCAAATACAAGCACGCAATATTGATGTATCAATCGACGACTTCGGTACTGGCTATTCATCTTTATCACAGCTTCAGTCTTTACCCGTTAACTACATAAAAATAGATAAGTCCTTTGTGGATAACATTGAGGGAAAAGGTGAAGCGATTATCCGAGCGACCCTATTTATCGCTCGCGAACTGAATTGCCAAACAATTGCAGAAGGTGTGGAAACAAAAGAACAAGTCACAGCTTTATCAGCCATGGGTGTTGACTACTTGCAAGGGTATTATTTTGCTAAACCTATGAAGAATGACGATTTAGTCGTTTGGCAAAACCCAATAACTAAAGTCTTCTCTTAAACGTATTAATACCTTTTATTGTTATTTTAAATTGAAA
>CAZMDX010000026.1:0-9901 GCA_964564805.1 uncultured Pseudoalteromonas sp.
AAGTACGACCTTAAAGGCGAAGGCAAAGTGTTTGACTCTGAAGGTTTTGGTGATTTCTTAGCAGATCTGTCTAAAAAATATCCTATCATCTCTATAGAAGATGGGCTTGACGAAAGTGACTGGGATGGCTGGGCAAGTTTAACCAGAAAAATTGGCGATAGTGTGCAATTGGTCGGCGACGACTTGTTTGTTACCAATACCAAAATTCTCAAACGTGGCATAGACAACAATATCGGTAACTCAATCTTAATCAAGTTTAACCAAATCGGTTCTTTAACTGAAACTTTAGCTGCAATCAAAATGGCTAAAGACGCTGGTTTCACTGCTGTTATTTCTCATCGCTCAGGCGAAACTGAAGATTCAACGATTGCTGATTTAGCCGTAGGTACAGCAGCTGGACAGATTAAAACTGGCTCATTATGTCGTTCAGATCGCGTCGCTAAATACAATCAATTGCTACGTATTGAACAAGAGTTAGGTGCAAGTGTCAGTTATAATGGTCGTAAAGAAATTAAAGGCCAGTAGTTACTGACTAGTCAGATAATTGAAGATGCAGATAATAATACTGCCTCTTCAGTGATTTAGAGTATAAAATGGTCAGCATTCACTGACCATTTTAGTTTTAGGCATTTATTAGCACGATAAAACATGCAAACTTCAAATTCTCAACCTAGTTCTCAACCCAACTATCAACAGATAGACATATTTTCTGACGACCAGCGCCAGTTGCATTATGCTGAGTTGTGTAATGCCCTGTATGAAAGAGAACTTGCTAGCTTATCCCAGCAAAAAATTAGTAACATTAGCCTATTACAACGAAAAATAGCAGGGCTTCGGCATCATGTTAAACGGGCAGCTTACAGTCTATTGCAACACCAGACACCATTAGATGTAGATGTGCACAACGCCAGTTGGCAGGCTAAACAGGCAGCTAAATGTATGGCCAACAACTATATCCCAGAAAAAACCCAGCGTTGGTTCTCGAGCAAAATTCAGATCGGTTGTTGCATCGCTGTGCATGTTCAACAACTCGGCTCAGAACATATTGAGTTAGACTCGATAGATAAAATAGAACTAAACAGTCATCGACTACATACCAATAAATTTGGTTGGTTCAACAGTGATGGCGAATTTTCCGAAAACGAACACAGACAAACCGATATACATAACCTGAGGCTACTCAAACCCACAAAAGCTATTTTGACAGCAGCATGTTGTGGTCATAAGTGGGATCACAAAGGCAAAGGCCAACAACATGCATTATCTTTGCGAGAATTACTTTTATCCCTGTCCATAAATTGGAAGACTTTTCGTTAGCTTATCTTTGCCTAGGTTCATCGTCATTTAAAACTTGAAAATCATCTTAAATCACCATCTGCAATGGCATGTTCAAGTTTAAGCCACCTTAAAAAATTTAAATTTATATTTTTAAGTTCTATGTTTTCTTGTAAACGGAGGTTGACGCACTGGTGCAATACGCGTTACAAGTACATTCTGATTTCGTTAAATATAAATTTAAGAATTTAAACAATGAATAACGCTTCTTTTTCTATTCTACTACTGCTGGCAGCCAGACTGCACGGGTAGGTTGTAAGCAAGCGTTAATCAGTTTACAAAAAACCCGTGCTTAACACGGGTTTTTTGTATGTGTATTATAAACTACGGTTACATTGTGTAATCCAATAAACAAAGTGATTAGGAGAAGGGTATGTCAGACGGGGTTAACACTAACCGAGTCAAAATTTTCGATACCACCTTGCGGGACGGCGAACAAGCGTTACCTGCCAGTTTAAGCGTCAAGGAAAAACTGAAGATTGCTTTTGCTCTAGAACGTCTCGGAGTAGACATCATCGAAGCAGGTTTCCCTGTTTCTTCTCCTGGTGATTTTAAATCAGTACAGACCATCGCTCGTGAAATAAAAAATGCCACCGTATGCGGTTTGTCTCGCGCTTTAGTGAATGATATTGACGCTTGCGGCGAGTCGTTAAAGGTGGCCGAACACTTCCGTATTCACACCTTTATTGCTACGTCTGATATCCACGTGAGCACAAAATTACGTAAGTCTCAGGATGAAGTGGTAGAGATGGCTGTGAAAGCCGTCAAACATGCTCGTCGATACACTGATGACGTAGAGTTTTCATGTGAAGATGCGGGTCGTACTCATATCGATTATTTATGTCGCATGGTAGAAGCGGCGATAAACGCTGGTGCAACCACAGTTAATATTCCAGATACGGTCGGTTACACCACACCTACCGAGTTTGGTGGCATCATTCAAAATCTGTTTAATCGTGTACCCAATATTGATAAAGCCACTATTTCCGTGCATTGCCATAATGATTTAGGCCTGGCTGTAGCTAACTCCTTAGCCGCAGTAGAGCAAGGCGCAAGGCAAGTTGAAGCTACCATCAATGGTTTAGGTGAACGTGCTGGTAATTGTTCGTTAGAAGAAATAGCGATGATTTTACAGACTCGCCAAGCAAAACTAGGGTTTCATACCAATATCAAAAGCGAAGAAATTTCTCGTACTTCTAAGTTAGTCAGTAACCTGTGCAATATGCCCGTACAGGCTAACAAAGCGATTGTCGGTGCCAATGCATTTAGCCACTCCTCAGGCATTCATCAAGATGGCGTGTTAAAAGGGAGTAACACTTACGAAATTATGACCCCTGAAAGTGTCGGTATTAACAAAAACAATCTGAACCTAACATCTCGCTCTGGCCGCCATGTGATTAAACACCGTCTGTTCGAGTTAGGTTACAAAGCAACTGATTTTGACTTAGAAACGGTGTATGCCTCTTTTGTAAAATTAGCTGATAAAAAAGGCCAAGTGTTTGATTATGATTTAGAAGCACTCCTATTTTTCAGTCAAACTAAACAAGAAGATGAATACTATAAACTGATGTATTTGCAGGCCAGTTCAGGCAAACAAATCATACCTAGTGCAACAGTAAGAATGTTAGTTGGTGATAAAGAAATTACTGAGTCTGCCACGGGGAATGGTCCAGTCGATGCCGCTTACAATGCCATCACCAAAGTTGTGGGTCATAATCAGGTAGAGATTGTTGACTTTAAACTTGACTCTAAAGGCAAAGGTGCCAACGCATTAGCGCAAGTATCGGTAGTAGCTGAATACAATGGACGTCGATTCAATGGTATTGGCTTAGCCACAGATATTGTCGAGTCAGGGGTGAAAGCCTTAATATACGTATTAAACAACACACATTTAGCTGATCAGATTGACCAGCAAAAAGAACAAGTAAAAATTGCAGGGGTATAAAAAATGTCTGACTACAACATAGCAGTATTGGCAGGCGATGGAATTGGCCCAGAAGTCATGGTCGAAGCCAAAAAAGTGTTAGCAGCTGTAACCGAAAAATTTAATATTACATTTCAACTTAATGACTTTGATGTGGGTGGCCTTGCCATCGATAATCATGGTGTAGCGTTACCAGCATCTACTTTAAAAGGTTGTGAGGACTCTAACGCTATTTTGTTTGGCTCAATTGGCGGCCCTAAATGGGACAGTTTGCCTTTAGAAGAACGCCCTGAACGTGCTGCACTTTTAGCTTTGCGTGGTCACTTTGACTTGTTCAGCAATTTGCGCCCAGCAAAAATTTATCAGGGCCTTGAAGACTTTTCCCCACTTCGAGCAGATATCTCTGCTAGTGGTTTTGATGTATTGGTGGTGCGCGAACTCACTAGTGGCATTTACTTCGGTCAGCCCAAAGGTTTAGAAGGCGAAGGTGAAGAACAGTTTGCATATGACACGATGCGTTATAGCAAAAAAGAAATTAGACGTATTGCGATCAGTGCATTTGATGCAGCTCAAAAGCGTGGAAAAAAGGTGACGTCTGTAGACAAAGCTAATGTACTTGTTTGCAGCCGGTTATGGCGCGAAGTTGTCGAAGAAGTAGCTAAAGACTACCCAGAAGTAGAGCTTGAGCACATTTATATTGATAACGCGACGATGCAACTCATTCGTAATCCAAGTCAGTTTGATGTGATGTTGTGTTCTAACCTGTTTGGGGACATTATCTCTGATGAATGTGCAATGATCACTGGTTCCATGGGATTGTTACCCTCAGCCAGTATCAATCAAGACAACTTCGGTATGTATGAACCAGCAGGCGGTTCAGCTCCCGATATTGCAGGAAAAGGCATTGCAAACCCGATTGCTCAGATACTCTCAGCATCCATGTTATTGCGTTTCAGTTTAAATGAAACAGCCGCCGCAGATGCGATTGATGCTGCCGTAGTGAAAACATTAGGTGATGGTATACTAACTGGCGACTTACTTGGCCTTGACGCGCGTCATTTAGCTAAAAATACCAGTGAAGTCGGCGATTACATCGCTGCATTAATTTAACAAGTGAAGGAAATAGTCATGGCAACCACCTTATATGACAAGATATGGCAAGCTCATATTGTTGATGCAAAAGATGCGAAAGAAGTATCTGAAACTGGTGAAGAAAAATTAATTTATATAGATACTCATTTAATACATGAGGTAACCACACCTCAAGCATTTGCGAGTCTTGAAGAAAAAGGCCGTAAAGTACGGTGCCCAGAGCGCACTTTCGCAACGATGGATCACAGCATATCCACGCGTTCTTTAGCCCTCGATGCTTGTGGCCCGACAAATAAACTACAACTACAAACCTTGGCAGATAACTGCGAAAAACACGGTATAGAGCTATTTCCAGTGGGTCACCAAAAACAAGGTATTGTGCATGTAATGGGACCTGAACTGGGTCTTATTCAACCAGGCATGACAGTGGTATGTGGTGACTCACATACGGCAACTCACGGTGCGTTTGGTGCATTAGCTTTTGGCATCGGCACCTCTCAGGTAGAACATGTATTAGCCAGCCAAACATTAAAACAAAGCAAAGCAAAAAGCATGAAAGTTCAAGTCAACGGTACCTTGCCTATAGGCATCACTGCCAAAGACATTATCTTGGCTATCATCGGTAAAATTGGACACGCTGGCGCAACAGGTCACGTCATTGAGTATTGTGGTGAAACCATCTCAGCTCTGACAATGGAAGAGCGAATGACAGTGTGTAATATGAGTATAGAAGCGGGGGCTAAAGCCGGTTTAATTGCCCCTGATAAAACCACATTTGATTACCTTAAAAGCCGTGAATATGCACCTAAAGGTGATCACTGGACCCAAGCCATGGCTTATTGGGCTAGTTTAGCATCTGATAAAGATGCGTCTTTTGATACCATTGTTGAATTAAACGCCGTTGATATAACACCACAAGTGACTTGGGGTACAAACCCAGGGCAAGTAATAGGTGTTAATCAAACAGTGCCTACTCCAAGCGACTTTTCGGACCCCATTGATAAGGATTCAGCCAACAAAGCCCTTAAGTATATGGATCTAACTGCGGGTCAAAAATTATCTGATATAAGTGTTAATAATGTCTTTATTGGATCGTGTACCAATGGACGAATTGAAGATATGCGCGCTGCAGCCGCTATTGCTAAACGCGGTAAAGTTGCACCAGGCGTGACTGCTATTGTTGTGCCTGGTTCAGTATCGGTAAAACAGCAAGCAGAAGCAGAGCAGCTAGATAAAATATTTATCGAAGCTGGTTTTGAATGGCGTTTACCTGGTTGTTCGATGTGCTTAGGTATGAACGATGATTTTTTAAAACAGGGAGACCGTTGCGCGTCCACCAGCAACCGAAACTTTGAGGGGCGTCAAGGCCGTGGGGCACGTACTCATTTAGTCAGCCCGGCGATGGCGGCAGCAGCGGCATTAGCCGGTCATTTTGCTGATGTACGCGACTATCAATAAGCTAACTGACAATAAGAAAGGAATTAATCATGACAACGACAGGTATTAATATCCACACAGGGTCAGCGATGCCTCTTAATCAGGCCAATGTGGATACTGATCAAATTATCCCTAAACAATTTTTAACCTCTGTCACACGCAGTGGTTATGGCAAACACCTGTTCCACGATTGGCGCTATCTGGACCAACATGAAAAAGTGCCTAATCCTGACTTTGTGTTTAATAAAGCACAGCACCAAGGTGCCAGTGTTTTACTCACTCGCGAAAACTTTGGTTGTGGCTCAAGCCGCGAACATGCGCCTTGGTCGTTAGACGACTATGGCTTTAAAGTGGTGATTGCTACTAGTTTTGCTGATATTTTTTATGGCAACTGTATCAACAATCAGTTGTTACCTGTTCAGCTTACCAGCGAACAAATAGATCAATTATTTGCAGCCGTTGAAGCCGATGCAAAAGCACTGATCACAGTAAATTTACAGGAGCAATCGGTTATTGTTAACGAGTTAAGCTTCAGTTTTAACATTGCCGAGCAGCACAAAACTAACTTGCTTAAAGGTTTAGATGCAATTGGTCAAACCTTAGAGTTAGATGCTCAAATTACTGAGTTTGAGAATAACTTGCCTGAATGGCAAAGAGCCTAAATACGACTATTAATACAAACGGCTTTCTTTATAAATATTAAAGGAAGCCGTCTATTTAGCCCCTGATAAATGATGTTCAACCATTACTTATCAATACAGCAAAGACAGAAATGTCATCACAATTGACTAATCTCGTGGTTTAAATCGATTTTGCTATCAGTCACAATTCTCTCAAGCACAGTCACTCTTTTTATCAATATATCTAATTTTTTTGCATTGTTATTACAGCATCAGTTTTTTCTTGTAGCGTGAGTAGCTTCTGATTGATCTCTGATCTGTAATTAAAATAATGACGAATAAAAATAATCATTAAAATTGGAGATGTAGGTGCCAGCATAACTAAAAATAAATCAAACATGAAATTTCCCATCTAAACTGAGTAAAAATTCGCTCAAGTTATCGCTCCAAAACGTGCTCAAAAACGTGCTCAAAAAATAGTCACCAAACATAAACGTAGTTAATAACCCCAGAACTTTTATCGTGTGATTCATACATACTTCCTTAGATTGATGTTTGAAATTTAAAATTCAATTTAAGCATCACAAGCACAATCGATAAGTGCCATTAATTAGGGCTAAACCGTACCGTTGAGGTATTAATGACGAGTATTTGGGGTGATTAACAAGTTTAAGGGACTAACTGCAAAGCCTGTTTAATGACATCAACATAACTACGGGAAACGGGGACTATGACATCAAGTGATTTCATAGATAATTGCAAACCGCCAGCATTTCCCGAAGATGATTTGACTGACGTTAGATTCACCGCATAAGATCGATGACAACGATACACTGACGAATTGTTCGGTAGCTGTTTTAAAATATTAGTTAATGAACAACGTAATAGTTTATAGGTACAAGTGCTGCCTTCAAAGATGCTGAGTTCACAATAGTTATCAGCAGATTTGATCAGTAATATCTGTGACAATGTAACGTGAATATTGTCGTCTTTATTATCACCAGTTAAAGTTATCAATGTATTTTGGACTATGTTTTTTCCCAACGCTATATAGCTATTTTCAGATTCAGATTCAGGTACGAGTAAATCCACTTGTTCTGGAGAAGATGTCCTTGACACATAGGGATCAGTAAAAAACATAACACTGATAGGAAACAAACCAATAACCAAAGTATAAAAAACAAACAACAATTGATTTTGCCATTGCCATGAACCCAAAACTGCTACAACAAAGTAGCTGTGATTAAACACGGCGACTATCCCAATATAAAGACTAGGAATAAGCAGCAATCGGAATTGACTCGTTAACTTTTGGCGAGTTAACACTATTTCACATGCCCCAGACAACATTACGGCACAAAAAGTAACCAATCCATAACCAGAGAATCGCAGAAATTTATAGGAAATAACATGGTTATAGGTGCCAAATGGCTGAAACAAGAATAAAACGAATAGGGTAACAACACTGGACACCAACGCCCTTTGGACAAGCGTTTTTTTAGACGTTAAATCATCTTCGAGCCACAATCTCACCATTAAGATCCCTATTAAAAATAATCACAATGAAAATACCAAAATTCCCTTAGACTCACGGGATTTTAGACAGCTAAAGAGACTAAATAAGCGAATCGGTCTTTGAAGCCGAGTTTATTTAGCTTAAAAATAATTCACGATATTCGATTCAAATATGAGGATGCCAAAGTTAAATAAGTTAGATAATCTAAACCCAACGCCATCAATAAAATAAACAGACCAATAAAATGCAGATTAGTTTTAGATTTAAATTTAGTCTTATCACATTACTCATTCTTTTCATTATGTCACAGCTTTTAGTCAAAACGGCGTCTGCAAAATCAGTCACGGTAACCATTTCAAACTGACTAGAAGTACAAAAAGAGGAGCGTTTACACCTGTTTTTTTCACGTTCTGTAGAGCAAGAACCAAGAATTTACAGTGCTTGGCCGACAAAAAATATAGAGCCTTTATTTTCTCAAGACTGAGCGGGGCTTACAAAAGGACAAATCATTATCTTTGATGCATCGACAACAGGTTTTCCTTTTGACTCGTGAGATGATTTGCCTACTGGTGAGTGGTATGTGCAAGCTATCTTCGACAGCGATTTCCTAGATTCACGAATTAACTCACCGTTAAATATCTATTCAGATGTTGTTAAGCATATAACTAATGCTTCCAGCGATATGTCGCTAGCCCTGTCTTTAAATCGACGTTTGACAAAGGAAACATTACCCGACGGTGACAATTTTTTAACGTTTGTAAAAATGCCCAGTCAAATCTTGTCTGAGTTTTGGGGTACTGAGATGTACCTTCGATCAGGGGTGATTTTACCTAACAGTTATTATGATAACCCTCCCAGAACATACCCAGTGATTTTTAATCATTGGTGGCTATCACACAAGATATGACAGAACTCAAGGTTTGCATGAGAACGAGGTACTTAAATAATTTTGGTAAACACCTGACACACCACAAATAGTCAGAGTATTTTTGGATGGTGAAGCCACTTGGCTAAGTTTCTATCTTACTTAACCAATCATTTAACTTAATAGACAATGCTAATTCACAGCTTGTCACTGGGTGCTCGACGTGCGGCTGGGTAAGCTTAGCTTTACAGACTTACTATTGTGACTTACTGAGTGGCGCATGATCTTTAATTGCAGGCGGTGTGAATTTTAAATATGTTCAGTTGGTAGACATATACCAAGACGAGAATGGCTTTATAAATGAAAATGGTATGCAAAGATCGTCTTATAGAGCAAAGGATGGCGAAACTGTTTTCAGTATCAAGCGCGAAATTATGATGGAAAACCAAATGGGTAGGAATGATTCTTTTGCCCATAATGGTGTTCAATGGGGAGGTTGGAATGCGGTGTTTGGACCAAAACCAGAAGACGGCACCCCATCAATTATTTGGGATCCACTGGCTGGCAAAATTGATCAGTCTATTGCAGCACAATGGACAAAGGACAAAGTACAAAGTACGACTTACGATTGTATACCGAAATAATTGGCAAACGCTTGGACCTAAGTTACAAGGTAAACTGAATATATGGATGGGTGACACGGGTAATTTTTGCCTCAATAACGGGAGGCACTTATATCAAAAAATGCTGTAAACACAAAAGAGGCCTGTTGTATATGCTGTATTTACTTGAGTAAAAGGGGCAGAACATTGTGATTATAAACAGGTAACTATGTTAGAAAAAATGATGATACAAATGCAGCAAAGGCTGCCTTAAATCAATATTCTTAAGCCACATGCACTTAACTTCGCTACCATAATATATATTCATGCTTTGATAAAATATGAACATGCATTATGGCCTAACGAGTAAAATTGTGGATTAAATCTGACTATAGGCTACAAACATCAAAAGATAGAGCATAAAATAGCCAACTTAAAAGAAGCACTGGACAAATATTTGAAAGAGAATAACGTGTCCTCACAAACCAAAGCACTTTAAGGATATTTCCT
>CAZMDX010000027.1:0-2076 GCA_964564805.1 uncultured Pseudoalteromonas sp.
AATAAGTAATAAGTAATAAAAAAGATGATTAAAATATGCATTAGTTTCGTCTCTTTCTATCAATGTTAGAAAAAAATCATCAGTATTAAATACTATTATAATTGAATAAAACTGCTGCTCAATTGACAAGAAATAGCCAACCTTTATGTAAGCTAAATAGGAAAATAAATCCTCCCAGTTGGGCGCACACCCGTCATCACTTGGGGCGATAACATGATTTTTTTGATCGACATCTACACAAGTAATGTAAAGACTTTTACTATGTTTAACAGTTTCAAATATCATAACAACAAGCAGTTTTTTGTCATTCTCTGAAATAAGCTGGGGGGCAATATTTGGACTCAAGATAATATCTCTTAAATAATTACTGCTAACCGTCATCCTAAAAATCATTAAAAGATTTGGTGGCCACAGATTGCTGATATTATTGTAATTTTAAGTGAATTATCAGAGTCGTATATACGTAAAACTACTCGTTTTAGTATATTTATCGACTATTTGTAGACGAACGACACAAATTTCATAAATATTAGTTTTAGTATACAAGCCAATGTTGCATAACTACCATCAGGATTTACAACACAATGGCTCGCGTAAAACCGAGCCTCTGTTTACCATTTTAGTTGGATAATGGACTAACTGGGACGAGAGACATTCATATCTAGGTGCAACAGATTACGGCAAAAAATCATTTGCTAACACCGGTATAGGTCTAAATCCTACCATGAGCCAGAAACCCTATTTACGGGTGCTAGTACAACAAATCTAGTCAGACTTAGCCACGCTTTATGGTGCTACCAAGGACTTTATCGACTATTGGGAATAACCTGTTAAATTGCAAAACAACATCACGTTGCACCACGACGAAGCCGAGCATATGTTATATCTCTACGTATAGGCCCAATGATTAAATTCATCAGTGAGCTTGCACAATTTATAGAATAACAAGAATATATTGGTATTAAATTTCAAAGAATAAATCAATAAAAACGGTGATTATAATGAACTACCGTTTGTTATAAACTACCTCGAATATTTAATACATCACAATATATTTTATTTTGATACATCGACTAAAAAGTGCTGAGCAGAAAAAATTAACGAAGTGTTTTTTGATACCTCTCGTCATATCCATGTGCAAACCCTCCATACATGTCTTACTGAAGTTATCTTTTCAATTACGGATTTACCATTCGCTCTTTCCAACCACCTTGAATATCGTAAAGACAGCGCTGTTGCGGTTTAGACTTTAAATTCAAATAATCGACTATGTGAGGCGTGAAAACAATAACACAGAAATTGTCACTGATATCGACGTTATTTCTGACACCAGTGCTGGTAATATTGCTAAATGCGTCGCTGTTATTATCAACCATTTTAGTACTATTGACTGAAACAACAGGCTCAGCTTGCGGCGATAGCGGTGCTGAACTGTCATCAAATGGAGCTTTAGGACTACTCGAGTAAAAAGGCTCCCTTGCGTTACCTGATAAGTTTGACCATTGTTGTTTAATAAGGCTTGTTTTAGTCTGCTCCCCAAATTCTTGATAACTCGACTCTAAAGAATTAGATATCAATGCAACCTCACCCGATACACGAAATTGCTCTCTGGAACCAGTAAAGTACCAGCAAATTTCAAAATGCAACTTTTCATCACCTTGCCATTCTGAAATCTTTTCGCTCCTTAAATCAGTCACCGATAGCAGATTTTGTGTGCCTTGCAAAAACCCCCTAAAAACCATCGTTCTGTTTTTAGGGCGTCCACTCGCGTCAACACTCGCAACTTGATAATACTTTGAATGCATCTGACTCCGGTTTATGTGTAAACTCCTAGCTAACCGCTGGCGCCAAATTGGGTATATTATTTGAGTCATGTTACTTCTTAATTATTAATAAAAATAAACAATAAAAGCTACGAGTCATTGGATTACTAGTTCGCATTCAAACTAACAATAAAAATAACTCACAACCAATTTTCTGAAACAGAGCATAGACGCTATTTATGACCTAAACAAAAGGCATAAATTCCATGACACTCACTTTAAGTAACTGACAATAAAAAAGTCTAGGGTTCAA
>CAZMDX010000028.1:0-18983 GCA_964564805.1 uncultured Pseudoalteromonas sp.
TACTATGAAAATACCTATGTTAGAGGATGTTACTGACGACGTGATGCGGGTCATTTTTGATTCGAGAATTATTTATCGTTATTTAACTGATAAGTTTGATGATCCATTGCTTAGTTGGGACCAAGAAAACCAACTAACCCTAATTGATTCGGCCAATGATTCTTTGGTGCAAATGTTTATTTTATCTAACTCAGATATTCAACCTGATGAAGACAAACTATTTTTTAAACTACAAAAAGAACGCGTTAATGCGGTATTAGTGCAATTAAATGAGATGGTGGCGAACCAACAGTTTATCAGTTGGAATTACCCTGCGGTTTGTCTTTATTGTTTAATTGATTGGATAGAGTTTAGAAACTTACATAACATGCAAGGCTTAAGCGATTTGTTGGCGTTCCATGATGATAATGTGCAACGTATTGAAGTGACTGCCACTGATCCACGAAAGTAAAAAACGAAAGTAAAAAACCAAAAGGTCTGACATGAACGAACAACAAAAACTCGAAGCCGAGGCTTCTGCTTTTAGACAGTTACTAAAACATCTTGATGAAAACAAAGATGTGCAAAACATTGATTTGATGATCCTTGCGGACTTTTGTCGTAACTGTTTATCGAAGTGGTACATGGCGGGCGTTAAAGAGCAGGGTGTTGAAATAGATTACGATCAAGCACGTGAAGCTGTGTATGGAATGCCTTTTAGTGATTGGAAAGCTAATCACCAATTGCCAGCCAGTGAAGAACAATTGGCAGCGTTTGAAGTACGGCAAGCGTCGCAAAGATAACCGCTACGGACAACTATGCTGCTGCCCTAGAAAAAATTTATGGCAGCAGGCATAGGTTTTTGTGTTTTTCCGTCCACAAGATCCCGCAACGTAACCTCAATGATGTTTTGCACATTGGCTGAATTATTAAATGAAAAACAGGGATAAGGGTGAACAGGGATGTACCAGAATGAAAAAATGATACGGGCTTCTAACGTTTTGAAATGGCCTCGGGGTTCATAAACGTACAATAAAAATACACAACATACCGTCAGTTATACTTTATGGCGTTTATCATAAAAAGGGACCCAAATGATTAAGTTTTTACCATGGTTACTGATTGTGGCCAGCATGTTGATATTGCCTAAGTCTTTTGCACAAGAAACCCGTCTATTGAGGCAGCCTAGTATCAGCGATAGCCATGTCGCTTTTATTTATGCAGGCGATATATGGCTAACAGACTTACTGGGTCAAGATAGTAAAAGACTGACCAGTACAACTGCAATAGAAAGTCATCCTCACTTTTCTCCAGATGGGCAAAGCTTAGCTTTTTCATCTAATCGTTCTGGTACAAACTCCGTTTACGTTATGCCTAGTGACGGCGGTCAAGCCACTAGATTATCATGGCATGCTGCTGGTGGCAGTGTGCGTGGATGGGCACCCGATGGCCAAAAAGTACTGTTTGCTTCTGGTCGTGATACCGCGCCTAGGCCTATCAATCGTTTGTGGACAGTTTCTGTCGATGGCGGACCAGCTGAGTTAGTACTCAATCAATGGGCATATAATGGTGCTTACTCTGGCGATGGCAAACACATGGTCATCGACCGCATGTCTCGTTGGGACGGAGAATGGCGCAACTATCGTGGTGGGCAAAATACACCTTTAGTAGTGGTTGACTTACTCAACCTTGAAGAAACGATGATCAACAGTGATTCCACCATCGATATCGAGCCTGTTTGGGTTAATGATACGGTTTACTTTTTGTCAGACAGAGATTGGGTATCCAATATCTGGTCATATTCTGTGAAACGAAAAAGACTCAAACAAATCACAGAATTCAAAGACGCTGATATCAAACAATTAGGCACTAATGGGAAACAGTTAGTATTTGAGCAAAATGGCGACTTGTTTACCTTTGATTTAGCCAGTAAGAAGCTTCAAAAAATGTCAATTACAGTGACTGGTGATTTTCCTTGGGCCGAGACTAAATGGCAAAATGTGGGCGATAAGGTAAGTTCAGCTTCGTTATCACCATCAGGAAAACGTGCAATCATGGCCTCCCGTGGTGAGATCTTCACTGTTCCGGTTGAATATGGCAGTGTGCGTAACCTGACACAAAGTTCTGATGCGGCAGATAGGGCACCTATTTGGTCTCCTAAAGGCGATCAAATTGCTTGGTTTTCTGACAAAGGTGAACAAGGCTATCAGTTGATGTTGCAAGCTCAAGACGGTTTGTCTGAATTACAGATGATATCAATAGGCGAGTCCAAAATGGCGTGGGAGCCCACGTGGTCACCTGATGGTAAGTATATTGCATTTGTCGATGATGATGTGCGCATCCGTTTATTAGAACTTGCGACCAAAAACATCATCACCGTTGATACGGGCGGAACTAATTTAGAACGCGGTAGGAATGATTTGGGTTGGTCACCAGATTCCAACGCTTTAGCATATGTGAAAACCGCGGATAATGGCTTTCAGCAAATCAAAATATATTCTGTCGATACTAAAAAAACACACTTTTTGACTAACAAATTTGCTAACTCGTTATCACCTGCTTGGGATCAGAATAGCAAATATTTATATTTCTTGGCCAGTACCGATTATGGCTTAAATAGTGGTTGGGCAAATACCAGTTCAATGGGATCTGATTCTGAGTATTCACCTTATATTGTAAGCTTACTAGCGGATGAAACGTCACCTTTTGCCCCACGCAGTGACGAAGAAAATACTGAAGAAGAAGGCAGTGACGAAGACATTAATGCAAAAGACATTGATGATGATGCAGAGCCTTCAGAAAAAAGTGATGAGCCAGAAGTCAACGTGCAAGACAAAAATGGCAAAGAGTCAGCAAAAAAGAGCATAGAAAAAATAGACATAGACTTCGAAAATATAGAAAGGCGGATTTTACCTCTTCCTATGCCGGCAGGAAACTATGCTTTTGCTCTGACAGCGCCAGAAGGAACGGTATTTTTCGCTAAGAGACAACACAAAGACAGAAATCTTGAATTACTTAAGTTTGATTTAAAATCACGAAAAGCAGAAGCTTTTATACAAGGGATTAAAACAGCAAGTATTTCGGCTGATCATAAAAAATTGTTAGTCAAAAAAGGTACTAAATGGTTTGTAGTCGATGCAGATAAACCCGCTGCTAAGACCGATAAACCTTTAAATACCGAGTTGATGATGAACCTTGACCGTCAAAAAGAATGGCGACAAATGTTTGTCGAGGCGTGGCGTTATCAACGAGATTATTTCTACGATAAAAATATGCACGGACGCGATTGGAATGAAGTATTTAGTCGGTACGAACCTTTAGTGAAACATATCAAACATCGCGCTGCTTTAACTTATTTATTAGATATGGTGAACGGTGAACTGTCTGTTGGTCACAGCTTTGTGTTTGGCGGTGATTATCCAAAAACACAGAAGGTCAGAGCAGGTTTACTTGGTGCAGATTTTTTAGTCAAAGAGGGGTCTTGGCAGTTCGACCGAATATTTACCGCAGAAAGTTGGAATCCCAAGTTGAAAGGCCCATTAGATCAGCCGGGTTTGAAGGTAAAACAAGGGCAATATTTAGTTGGTGTCAATGGTAAAGAATTGACCAGCGCAGATAACCTTTACGCATTTTTAGACGGTACAGTCGACCAGCAAACCGTATTGCATATTAATGACAAGCCTAGCTTTGGCGAAGCTTGGCAAATCACAGTGAAACCGACCAGTAATGAAAGGGCACTAAGACAAAGGGCTTGGGTAGAAGATAATCGCAGATTAGTCGACAAGTTATCTGATGGGAAATTAGCTTACGTGTGGGTACCCAATACCAGTACGCCGGGGTTTGTTTCATTTAATCGGTATTTCTTTGCCCAACAAGATAAGTTGGGAGCTGTGATTGATGAACGATTTAACGGTGGGGGATTGTTAGACGATTACATGGTCGACTTAATGAACCGACAACTCCGTGCTGCGCTCACTAATGAAGTACCCAACGGCAAACCCTTGTTGTTGCCTGCCGGCATCAAAGGGCCCAAAGTGTTACTAATTAATGAACTGGCTGGTTCTGGTGGCGATTATTTTCCTTGGGCGTTTCGACAACAAAAAGTAGGTAAGTTACTCGGTGCACGCACCTGGGGTGGCTTAGTGAAATCATCCGTACATTACCGATTAGTAGATGGCGGTGCACTCACCGCACCAGATAATGCGGTATTCGATCCACTGAACAACAAGTGGGTAGGGGAGAATATTGGCATTGCACCAGATATCGAGGTATACCAAGATGCTCAATCTTTGGAAAAAGGTGAGGATCCACAACTCTTAGCAGGGGTCAAAGAATTGCTGAAACAGTTGAAAAAGATTAAAGTTAAATCAGTCATACCACCTAAATATTCAACGCCGGCCACTCAAGATTAAACTTAAGTGTGCGTTGGCGTTTAGATGTTGTCGCGTAAAATGTCAGCGTAAAATTTAATAGGGCAGATCCAGAGTACTGATTTGCCCTACAGATAAGTTAAGCGGAGAGAGTGATGAGTCAACGTATTAATATCAACGAGAAAAGTTATCCCATTGATGTCGATGGAGACATGCCCTTATTATGGTTTTTGCGAGACAAATTGGAGCTTACAGGCACCAAATTTGGTTGCGGTATGGGTCTATGTGGAGCCTGTACTGTGCATCTTGATGGTCAAGCGGTGCGATCTTGTGTGATGCCCATATCGGCCTTGGCAGGCAAAACTATCACGACTATTGAGGGTTTGTCTGAAGCAGGCGATCATCCATTACAAAAAGCATGGTTGGCCAACAAAGTACCACAATGTGGTTACTGCCAGGCGGGGCAAATCATGAATGCCGCGAGTTTTTTAGCGACTAATAAAACCCCTACCAGTGACGATATCGATAATGCTATGCAAGGTAATATTTGTCGCTGTGGTACTTATCAACGTATCAAACAAGCGGTTTCCGATGCCGCTGACGAAATGTACAAGGAGGCTTAACATGACAACTTCACATCAGGCTCCTCTTTTAAATATAAAGACGGTGACTAATCAAAGTCGTCGCAGATTCCTTAAACAAACAGGTATAGCAACCGGCGGGTTAGTATTGGGTATTAGCTTACCTCAAACGACTATCGCTGGCTTTAAAATGGGAAAAGACAATACCTTTAACCCCAATGCATTTATCCACATAGATGATAATGGTAACACCTTAATCTACTGCGGCCGCTGTGAGATGGGTCAAGGTATCAGCACTGCATTGCCTGCCGCCGTAGCCGATGAACTTGAAGCTGATTGGAATCGGGTGAGCATTAAACAAGGAGAAGGTAACGAAGAAAAATACGGCCCACAAGCCACAGGTGGCTCGGCCAGTATTCGGGTTATGTATATTCCTATGCGTGAAGCAGGTGCCGCAGCCAAAGTTATGTTAGTGGCCGCAGCTGCAAAAGTATGGGGCATCCCAGCCCAACAATGCATGGCTGAAAACCACTACGTTATTAATAAAAATAATCAACAAAAACTCAGTTATGGTGATGTGGCAAGTCTTGCTGCAATCGAACCTGTGCCAGAAAGTGTAACCTTAAAAGAAAAGAAAGATTTCAAGTATATTGGTAAAGATATCGCTAGGCATAATCAAGGTGACATCGTAGTAGGTAAACTAACCTACGGCGTAGATACCAAAATGCCAGGATTAAAATATGCCGCTATGACACATTGCCCAGTGATGGGTGGCAAGTTAAAAAGTGTTGATAAAACAGCGGCTATGCAAGTTAAAGGTGTGCTGGATGTGATTGAAATTCCTAGATTTGACGTGCCTTTTGGAACATTAGGTGGCGTTGCAGTAGTCGCAGATAACACCTGGACTGCACAACAAGCCCTTAAAAAGCTGAAGATTGAATGGGATTTGGGTGAGCATCAAAGCTATGACACTAAAGCGTATAAAGCGCAGTTAGTCAAAAATGTTGAAAGCCCTGCGCAACTAGCTACTGAGCGAGGCGATATTACTCAAGCTTTTGCTGAAGCAGAGCATGTGATCAAGGCGACCTACACCGGTGGACATTTATCTCACGCACCTATGGAACCTAATGCTTCCGTGGTATGGGTACAAAAAGATAGCTGTGAAGTATGGGCAGCCACACAAAGCCCCGGTGATATTCAAAAAGTATTAGCGCAATACTTAGATCGTGACCCGAAGGATATCTACGTCAACGTGACGATGGCTGGTGGTGCATTTGGGCGTAAGTTCAAATGTGATTATGTGCACGAAGCGGCGGTACTGTCCAAGGCGGTTAATGCACCAGTGCAACTTACCTGGTCACGAGAAGAAGATATGCGAACCGGTTATTACCATTCGATTAATGCCCAGCATATTGAAGCTGCCATGGATAAAAATGGCGATGTCACAGGTTGGTTACACCGTGCTGCTTTCCCAGCGATTGCTTCATTATTTGATCCATCACTGGATAGGGCACCGGCAAGCAACTTAGGTGATGTGGATAATCATCCATTTTTTATTGAAAACTATCGCAGTGAAACAGGCGAAGCCAAAGCACACACTCGTATTGGTTGGTACCGGGCGGTGTACGCTATATTTTATGGTTTTGCCTTTGGTAGTGCTGCTGATGAATTGGCACACAAAACCAAAAAAGATACGGTTAGCCTGTTAAACAGGATTTACGATAACAATAAAAATGTCGAACAAGCTGAGCAAGTTGCTCGCTCAAAAGGTGCGCTGGCCATGGCGGCTAGAAAGTCTAATTGGGCTAACCGAGATAAATTACCCAGTAATCAAGGGCTAGGTATAGCGGTGCATTTTAGCTTTAATAGCTACGTTGCCATGGCAGTGCGGGTCGAAGTCAACGGTGACGATATTAAAGTGCTTGAAGTGGATGCAATCGTTGACTGTGGTCAAGTGTTAAATCTAGACAGTGCAACAGCACAAATGGAAGGTGCAATAGTTATGGGCATGTCGCTGTCATTGCGCACTGAGGTGGTGTTTAGAGATGGCGCAGTGGTCAACTCTAACTTTCATGATTACCCCGTGTTACGTATCAACGAAATGCCTCAGGTTAACGTGTACTTCGTCGAAAATGACTTTAAACCAACGGGTCTTGGTGAACCGGGTCTTGGGCCATTTGCTCCTGCATTAGCCAACGCCGTGTTTGCAGCTTCAGGAAAGCGTTATAGAGACTTACCGTTTAAACCGATGTCGATGTGATTTAGAACTTCATTGATTAGAAAGCCGCTAGAGATTGCGGCTTTCTTTGTGGATTATATTAGTTCATCTAGCAATCTGGATTGATCCTAAACTCGATCCTCACTCATTTTTGTCGAAACCAAATGCTAATGGCAGCAACGATTCGAATTTAACTGTTTTAATTTGACCATCTTGAGTGGCCATATGTACTTCTGTCTGAGCATTTGCAAACTCAGCAATTTTTTGTCGACAACCTCCGCAAGGTGGGCAGAAATCATCGTTGGGACTGGCGATCAGGATCTGTTTAATCAGCTTGCCACCTGAAGCAATCATAGCAGAAATCGCCCCTGCTTCAGCACATTGACCCAGTGGATAGGCAGCATTTTCAACATTGCAGCCGCCATGGCGTTGCGCGTTTTCGTCAAGAATGGCTGCACCTACATAAAAATTTGAATAAGGTGCGTGGGCATTTTTTTGTGCTTGAGTGGCGAGCGCCAAAAGCAAGGTGTGTTCGACTGTTAGGTTATGTGCCATAAATCAGACTTAAAATTTAACTTGGCCGCGTAGTTTGCTTTATTTGGGCCGTGAGATTCAAGTTTAATTGATACTTTAATAGAACAGACGATAGGGCAACTTTACTTTTACGGGGAAATAAGAGATTCTTGGTTGCATATTAGTCCCATGTTTTGACTATTTTAGAGGGTTGCAGTGAAACCAAGGTTTAAAGTTAGGGTCATACAAATAATCAATTTCCAGGTAAAACTTCTTTATTAATATGTATAAACATCTCAGCAGTATCATTTTACTCAGCGCATTCTTATTTGGTTGTGCAAACAATAGCGGCTCTATGCAGAGCAACAGACAAATGGGTAATTTATTATTAGCCGAACCTGCACCTATGAGTCAACGCTCACAATTGGCCATTGCGCGTTATAGCCATATTTTAAGTAATACCGACTTAGAAGATGAGCAAAGAGCACAACTGCTTAATCAGCGTGGCACTTTATATGACAGCGTAGGGTTATCTGGGTTAGCACAATATGACTTTAATCAGGCTATTCGTTTAAAGCCTGATTTAGCTGAAGCGTACAATTCTTTAGGTGTGCATTACACCCAGCAAATGAATTTTATCCAAGCTTACGAGGCTTTTGATGCTACCTTGGATATTAATCCAGACATGGAATTCGCTTTTTTAAACCGTGGTATCGCCTTATATTATGGCGGACGTCCCGATTTGGCAGTGCGTGATTTTAGTGAGTTTTATAATAAAAATGCATCAGACCCTTATCGTGCACTTTGGAATTATCTAGCTTCCAGTGAAATAGATAAACCTCAAGCGTTGATTGAACTTGCGCAACAGCGAAAAAATTTAGATGAAACAAACTGGGCGACTCAATTAGTCGATTTATACCTAGAAAAAATAACTGAAAATCAACTGCTTAGCTCACTGGTTAGCGGCGTCACTAGTCAACAGCAATTGACGGATAGATTATGTGAGGCTTATTTTTATTTAGGCAAATACCACTCAGCAAGAGACAATAAAGGCATTGCGTCAAACTACTTCAAACTTGCATTAAGCACTAATGTATTTGAATATGTTGAACACCGCTATGCACGCTTAGAACTTAATTTATTGCGCGATGATGCCAATGAAACGGGTACAGACGAAATCCGAACCCAATAAAATGACAGTATTGACTAAATGGGGAATAGCCATATTTTGTGTACTAATCCCTGTTTGGTTTTTGGTTAATAACTATTTAGTAGATATTAGCTCCTCACAACAACTCCCACCTTCTTCTCATCCAATATCCTACAAAGTAGCCAAACAACAACTTGCTCATGGTAAAGCCTTGTGGCGTGATAAAAAGTATCAGCAGTCAGCCCAAATATTTTCATCACTCAGGACAAAAAAATTGAATGCAGATCTGCAGTCCTTAGCAGGGTTGTATCAATATCACACGGCTGCTTTTAATAAAAATCGCAATTCTGACTTTATGCAGCAGTTATCTGTACTACCTGATCATTGTCAACAAAAATTATTATTTGTTACCCCAGATATAGATTCATTGGTGCAAGCAGAATATTTTAGGTCACGTTTTGAGCAAGACTCACGCCTAAGATCTTTACCTATTTGTATCTATGATATGACTTGGTTTGATCCCGTGGATATTGTCTGCGAAGACAATTGGCAACAAAGTGGCCGATTAGGCTGCCAACTATTGTCACTCGCTGAAAAACTAAAACGTTTACCATTTACCCATTTAGTGATGTTTGCCAAAAAGGGCAAAGCCAACGTACACAACGGTATTATGTTTCTTGACCGCCAAGACACCTACGACGTGTTTATCCATGAATTAGCGCACTTTTCAGGGTTTATTGATGAATACCCACTGAGTCAAAGTTTAGCAAAACGGGTGTGTGCTGGGGTCGATGCACCCAATGTTGTGTTTAAAAAAATAGATAAATTAGAAGCGGATAGACAATATTGGCAGACAATAGGACTACAAGATAACACTGATATATTTGTAGCACGCACTTGTGATAATCACTCGACTCAAGCGTTTAAAGCATCAAACCAACTAACGTTTATGGAATATCATGATACTGGCCTCATTCCCGAGCACTATCTAATCGCGTGGCAAAGGCAACTACGAAAAACACCTAATCTTCCATCTGCACATATTAACTTTGCCCAGCTATATGAACAGTCTAATAATTTATCAGAAAGCCAGTTTTGGCGTGCTAAGCATCAACAGTACATCTTGTCCTATGCAAATAAGGTTATTAATCTTTAACTCGCAAATATGTTAATTACATCACAAATGGGTATAATACTTGGACGTTTTACAAGTACCATGTAGTGCCTCAAAAAATATGTCTGAGCTATTTTCTGTAAAAACCATTGAGTACCCTTTTCCAGCCAAGCCTATTGTGCTGAGTAATACGCAGCAGTCCGAATATGTGCAACAAATCAAAACACTGCTTAAACAAAACAATGCTATCTTGATAGCGCACTATTACACTGATCCTGAAATTCAAGCTTTAGCCGAAGAAACCGGCGGTTGTATCTCTGACTCACTAGAAATGGCCAGATTTGGGCGCGACTGTGATGCCCAGACTCTGATTATTGCGGGCGTACGATTTATGGGCGAAACCGCAAAAATTCTCAGTCCAGATAAAAAAGTACTAATGCCTACCCTAGAAGCAACATGCTCACTAGATTTGGGATGCCCTGATGAACAATTTAGCGCATTTTGTGATGCTCACCCAGAGCACACAGTAGTGGTCTACGCTAACACATCAGCAGCGGTCAAAGCTCGCGCCGATTGGGTAGTCACATCAAGTATCGCATTAGAAATTGTTGACCATCTGGACTCGCTGGGTGAAAAAATTATTTGGGCTCCCGATAGACACCTAGGTGCTTATATAGCCAAACAAACGGGTGCCGATATGTTGTTATGGCAAGGCGAATGTATCGTGCATGACGAGTTTTCGGCTAAAGCACTCAACGATATGAAACGCCTTCATCCAGATGCAGCGGTGTTAGTACACCCCGAATCACCCGCAAGTGTGATAGATATGGCTGATGCTGTAGGTTCAACCACTCAGTTGATTAATGCCGCTAAAACATTGCCACAAAATAAGTTTATTGTTGCTACAGATAGAGGTATTTTTTATAAGATGCAACAAGCTGCTCCTAACAAAATTTTGCTAGCGGCGCCAACAGGTGGTGATGGCGCAACCTGTAAAAGCTGTGCTCACTGCCCATGGATGGCTATGAATGGCCTAAAAGCGATTTATCAAGCACTGACCGAAACCCATGGTCACGAAATTTTTGTTGATGATGCAATACGTGACAAAGCCTTAATTCCGTTAAATCGTATGTTGGACTTTGCGGCAGATTTAAAGCTAAAAGTAAAAGGTAACGCTTAACCTGTTTTCAAACAATTTAGCCTGATAAAGCCAGTTTTCTGGCTTTTTTATTTTTAGGCACGCGTAAGCTCTGTGACTCTTTCTAACCCAAACTAATACTTAGGAGCATGATATGCCAGATTTAAGCCGCTACAAAGGGATAGTGTTTGATATGGACGGAACTTTGATAGACTCAATGGGGGCCCACAACATAGCTTGGCGACACGCTTGTGAAAAATTTGCTTATCCTTTTGACGAGGCGTATATACATAATCTTGGTGGTGTACCCACCAGAGACATTGTGATGCTCCTTAACGAAAAACATGGCTTGAGCCATGACCCAGACGTAGTCACTAAAACAAAGAATCTGATGTTTTTGGAACACAAAGATAGCCCGAGTATTATCAAGGATACATTTCAAGTAATGCAACGCTACGAAGGCATACTTAAAATGGGCGTAGGCACAGGTTCAGAGCGTAACAATGCTATAAAGATGTTGACTGATACAGGTTTATTAGAACGTCTTGAAACGGTAGTCACTGCATCCGATGTCACTCATGGTAAACCCCACGGTGAAACTTTTATCACCGTTGCCACAAATATGGGCTTACAGCCAAACGAATGTGTGGTGTTCGAAGACACCGAGGTAGGCCGCCAAGCTGCCCAGAATGCCGGTATGGATTGCATTATGGTCATTAATGGTAAAATAGTATTACCAGAATAATCGGGCGAATATTTGTCAGATAGGTATTTTTTTATAGTATTAGCAGTGATATGGCTAATAAAACAGCGCATCATCGGTTTGGCTGCAGTTAGTGCTTGCGCAGCCAAGCGGTTTTCCATAACATACGCGCCTCTTTCGTGGCAGCGATGTAAATTAATCGTCCTTAACACACAATAATCACGAAGCGCACGCTAAGCGCCAAGTTGAACACTATCAACTTAAATAAATAAGCAAAGTTTTGGAGAGGTGGCTGAGCGGCTTAAGGCGCACGCCTGGAAAGCGTGTTTAGGGTTAAACCTAACGTGGGTTCGAATCCCACCCTCTCCGCCAAACACAAAATACCCGCTTATTTGCGGGTTTTTTTGTATTTGGCGTCAAAAAAAGGCTATAAAAACAGTAGGCTCAACCATTGATAAGTCCCCACAAAGCTCACAAACACCTTGACCTCAATTATATGGCCCTGATTTTTATTTAAATAATGACTCTGTTTAAAAAAATCATCGACATTACCTATGTTTTTTACGTTGTCTTTATCCCAAATGCTTTGTTTTCAACATGTTGTTTTTGTTTATCTTTATTACTTTATTTAGCGGGTTGGTCTTGTTTAGATCAGTCAGGTTCGTTACAACTGTTGAATGAATTAATCGGGCCAAAACAAAGATTATTATTTTTATGCCACACTTGTTTCCACTTGGTAGAAACGTAGCAAAGTGTGCCAGAACAAGTACCATACAAACCGACGATGGCTTAGGGTGTAATGAAGATTAAATAACATCGAAATTGCCATCTCGAAAAATAAAATAATTCGTGACACCAAAGTTAAAACGCGCAGCCTAAGTGAAAAGTAGTTTACGAAACTAGTATGCAATACCTTATCAAAAAAAGCTAAATCACTACCACAAGGTGGTGATAGTAAATTTAAGGTGTTTAAGGTATAAAAAATAAAATGACTTTTATTTTTTATCAAACGTGACCCCGTAGGTTCCTTTTTAACATTAAATAATGAAGTGTCTTTATTTGCTAATTTGTGACTAAAAATTTAATGTGTTGCTGACATACTTTTATGAATAAGTGAGAGTTGGAATATGGACAATAAAGACTTTATTGAATACTGTGCTCAACAACTTAATCACGTGTTTACTGCCACCAAGCGAGGCAAACCTAATATTAAACTTAAGCATCAAACTGAAGGGTTACTTCGTGCTTGCGAACTACTAGACATTATAAGTCGTGATCAAGCAGCAGTTTTAATTGAAACAACACATGTCGATGTATTTGGTGTAACTCCACTTGAAAGAGCTGACCGAAAAAAATCATTACAAGATATTAAAAATTCTTCATCGAACGATTTTTTTGATATTCCCGCGATCCAAAGGAGGAAGTAAAGTTTTATGAAGGATGTTTTGATCAGCAGAGATATCAATATCTGGGGTTATAGTAAAGTTAATTGTAAGACTTAAGAGGTCTTGGTATTTTGGCTGGTTTAGCTATATGTCATTGTTTTAAAATGCATGTTCAAAGGCAATTTGACTATCCATGAAATTGGGAGATTGGGCACAGTATAAAAAAGGTTAGAACGTTGCAAAGACGGATGGCTATGTGGCGCAGAGTTCAATAGTCGTAAGAAGAAACCCCTCAGAGATTATGGTTGCTGAATCGGAATGTTGAGCCGCTCTATTAAAGATAAAAACTAACTGACTCTCAAGTGAGGATTGGCTCAGTAACACCAGTTTGATTTTTGAGTGAGGCTATACAATCGGCCAAAGGAGTTGTCGTCTGATAGCTGTCTGACCTCATCGATTTCAAATTAGTAATACGAGTTATCCGCAAAGATACCCATCTTCTGGTATTTATTACTTTAGATAAGCACTTCTAAAATCTCCAATCCTGTTATTAGGAATACAGTATTTAAAGCCTCCTGAAAGACTTCTAATTTAAGTGAAGCTAAACGTTTAATAATTCAGTTTCTAGCAGACGCTGACCATCAAATAGTAATGGCAAAAGTAAGAACGAAGAAATAATTCCCAAAACTTTGTAAAACAGATTACGGGATCATTGGATCAATAGCATTATTTAGAATTAGGTTAAGGAAAATTAAATAGCTCAATTACTTCTCCCTTGAATCCAAAGCCACGCTCGTTGGGGCTTTGTTATTTTCGACAATCGAATGTTAAAAGGGAACTTAAAATCAGTGGTTTTTGGCTTCATAATAAACAACTCTTATATGGACAGCCATGATAATTTATCGAGTCATTACGATGGGTGTTCATGTCACTATTTATTCAATTAAACTGCTTTCAAGGCATCTAACCTTGCAGAACGTTTACGTCGATGGGAGGTCAAAAACATCGGTTTTGACATTATTTAACGTTATTCTGACCCCGATTAATTCTTCAAGGCTTAATAAAACAATTTGCCAGCGCTAATTAAGAAGTGTTTGTTGTGCTAAATTTAATATTTACCCAAATAACTGCCCATCTCTAAAACCCATTGTTAAAACAAAAGGAAATTAAAATAATGACTAATTTAGAAACTATTGAAAATTTGTATAAAGCGTTTGCCGCAGGAGACGTACCTAATGTGTTGGCAAACATGAATAAAGAGATTATATGGAATGAGGCAGAAAACTTTCCTTACCCTGACAATAATCCATATATTGGCCCGCAATCAGTATTGGAAGGTGTGTTTGCCCGATGCATGAGTGAATGGGAAGGTTTTGCCGCAAATATGACGACCATATATGATGCAGGCGATAATATTATTGCTACCGGTCGATATGCTGGCAAGAATATACTTACAGGTAAAGAAATGTCACCGCAAGCGGTGCATATTTGGTCTTTAAAGAATGGAGAAATAGTAAAATTTCAGCAATATATTGATACTTTGAATGTAAATAACGCTTTGAATTAATGCCTAAGGCTTTGAATGTTGAATACGCAGTTAGGGTGCGTATCCATGATGAGTATTGAGTTATCAGGGGTAGAGTTAATCTAAATGATCCAGACCCTTTAACCTGCTGGGGCAAGTCCATTGTAAAGTATAAAGTCATTTGATTTTTTGATGCATTAAACGACTTGAGCTTGAACCCACAGATATCTGCATTATTGACTAGAAGTACTCGCTAATTCACGGTCTGTAAGTCACATATTTAGAGTGTTTTCTAAAATGATTAATCGTCATCACTGTTTTTGACTTTACATCGAGTCAAAGCTGACCCATTTTTTTGGTAAATTCAAGAATTTTAAATAAAGTAATTTTAAAAGACAGCCATAATAATTGATTAAGAAATTACGATGAGCACACTTTATAAATATCTGATTATTAAACACGGCTAATCAAATACCGCAGTGGTTTGTCGCGATAGTGCGATGACCTCCCCATGCATATCCCATATGGTTGCTTCAGTATGACCATAACCATCTGCCGCTTGGCGGGTGTCTTCTTTGTAGGCTAACCAATCGGTAGATGCAAAGTGCCTGTGAGGATAAATAAATTCAAGATTCCAGCTCACTGTGCTCGCAGGAGCGGGCCAGCGCAGTTGCTGTATTAGGGTAGGGGGCCAAGCATCAATCATACTGATGATATGCGCCTCGGTTATGGTCTGTGGTGCTTCTTTAAAACGCATCCAACCGTAATAATGGCTGCTCTTTTTGCCTGTAAACGGTAGACCACCATCATCAATTGATAGTTCATAGTGGCGTAAAAACTTCGGGGTGACTTTGGGTATGTTAGGAATAAAGTTAGCTTTTTGGGGTATTGCCATATGGTGCTGGTCGTTATTTTTTACTGCTGCTTTTGATTTTCTTGCTTTGGCAAAGCAAAATTGTGTGAGTACACAATTTTTGTCATCTTGCACTATACGAGCAAGCACTTGAGACACATTTTTCCCTTCGCGCACAATTTCAACATTGATCTGGAACGGGATATCAAAGAGTAGGGGACCAACAAAGTTAGTGGTCATCGAGCGCAGCGGGCGATCTTTTTCAATATACTCCCTCGTAGCACTATAGAGCATTGCTGCCGACAGGCCGCCAAAAACGGTTCGGCCTTGCGACCAGTCTTTAGAAACGCTAATCAACACTTCGGGCTGTTGGTGTTGTGTGCGGGCGATTGCTATTAATGAGTCAAAGTCCATATTTTACCTGTTTTAAGTGTTCGGATAATAAAGTACAAAATGATTACGAGTTGAGTGGGATCTAGGGTCAGTATCACTTTTATATTGTCTTTCGTGCTATGAGCAACATGTCATTTGTTTAGTTAGTACTGACGTTTGAATATGCGCTTCGACATCACAAATAATCATTTTATAAATGAGCTTTCCAAACTCATCAACATTGATTGCTGTTATCGTCTGTAAATTTTTTGGGAAGGGGGGCAAAACAACATTTGATAAACGGTAAGCTCAACCATTGATGAGTTCCTTCGACGCTCACAAATATTCTTACTTCAATACATGCCCCTGATTTCTATTTAGTTAAATAATGACTCTGTTTAAAGAAAAGTTATTACCATTACCTACGCTTTTTAATAGTTTTGATCCCAAGTACTTTGTTTCTTGCGTGTTTTTTTTGTTTACCTTTATTGCTTCTTTTAGCTGGTTGGTCTTGTTTAGATAAGTCGGGTTCATAACCTGGTAGCCATTGTTTTAACAATACACTATCGAGTACCTTTTCAACGGCTTCTAACAACCATTCTTCACTTGGACTAATGAGTGATATTGCTAACCCGGCATTTCCGGCTCGTCCTGTTCTGCCAATGCGATGAATATAATCTTCAGCAATGTAGGGTAATTCGTAATTGATAACGTATTTCAAATCTATGATATCAATGCCTCTTGCTGCTACGTCTGTTGCAACTAGGGCTCTGGTTTTACCCTGTTTGAATTCCGCTAGTACTCTTTCTCTAGCACCTTGTGATTTATCACCATGTATTGACTGTGTCTGGATACCGTCTTTACACATCTGTTTGGCTAGGTCATCAGCCATTTGTTTGGTACGAGTAAAAATGAGTACTTGATGCCAGTTTTTAGAGCCGATAAGAAAAGACGTAAGTTCTCGTTTGCGATCACTATCCACTGTGTATACCACCTGTTCAACTTCTGCGGCTGCAGCGTTGCGTTCACTGACTTCGATGAGTACGGGTTTATTAAGCAAGGTTTTACTCAATTTAAAAATAGCATCATCAAATGTTGCCGAAAACAATAAAGTTTGTCGTTTGTTAGGTAATCGACTTAAGATTTGATCGATTTCATCTTTAAAGCCCATGTCCAACATGCGATCAGCTTCGTCAAAAACAATGGTTTGAAGTTGGCTTAAAGTGACGTTTTCTTTGGTGAGATGATCTAACAGTCGCCCAGGTGTCGCGATTAAAATATCTGCGCCTTTCTCAAATGCGGCTATTTGGGTGTTAATGCTGACACCGCCATATGCAACTACGACGTTTAATTGAGTATTCTCGGCATAACTTAGAAAGCTTTTATACACCTGCTGTGCAAGTTCTCGAGTGGGAGTTAGTACCAATTTACGTATAGGTCTTGAAGCATCAGTGTATTTCATTAACTGTTGTAAAATGGGTAACGCAAAAGCAGCGGTTTTGCCAGTACCAGTCTGGGCACCTGCCATAACATCTTTACCCGCAAGAACGGCAGGGATAGCTTGTTGTTGTATAGGTGTTGGGCTCTCGTATCCTAATGCCTTGACTGCATCAGTGAGGGATTTATCTAACGCTAAAGAAGAAAAACTCATATATGACTATCACTTTTTGATTGATTGTTATTTTATATCACTCCTGCTGAAAAACATGAGGGAAATATCTTGGAGTTAGTAAAAAATTACTTCAGTTTGCGCCATCAATGTTGCCTTAATGGCGGTAAAATATAAAACGCAGACTTATTAGTGGATCAAAAAATCAGCCATAAAACACCAAGGAACAGACATAAACAGCTTGATGCTTGGTTATTTTTAATAAGAGGATACGTTTCATCATAACACTCGCTTTTTTGATTGTTTTAATTGTAAGTTTCTTAAAAATAATGGCCTTATAATTTTAGGCATTTACGCCACTTATTTGGATAAAAAATAGCCATCCCATTAAATTTTTCAATAAAAACGAAGAGTTTTTAAAATATCAGTATATGAACAATTTTGCTTGTTAGTAGTATCCGCTTGAGCTGCGATGGCAGTGAATAATTACTGATACCGACTTATCTGCAATTAAGTTACCTAGGGTGATTTGTACAAGCTAGAAAAAATACATTAGGTACTGATTATTTGAGTTGCAGTAATGTGGATCGTTGCTTGATCAATAGTATAAATAAATCATGATGTTGTAAATTAACCCAATCGATCAATAATACAATTAGGCGCTTGAATAAATAAAACTTATACGGCCTGTCTGTTTTTCCCTGATACTAACAACGACCGGGTTCGGGATTAAGCGTGTTGTCTTTATTGGTGATAAGTAATCAGCTCGAATTATTGTTCATCAAATGTTGCGCATTATTAAAGTGTTTTCAGCTTTATTTGTGCAGTGAACATCAAGGGAATAATCATCATTCACTTCAAGGTATTCATTGCTAAGATAAAGCCTGTTAATAAACGACAACTCTCCAGTCCCATCAGTTAAATCGTCTAATCAGTTAAAAGTTCGCTCTTTAGGGTAAATAGATACTGGCCCTTTTCATTAATGTCACGGGTAAATGTTTGATCAAAATACAAATAGTTTACGTGTGAAAACGCTTCTGCAATAGCAAAAAACATATTGTGAGGGTTTAGTTTACGCTTAAACAACACAGGCAAACATTGCTCGATGGTTTTACCCTGCTCACAAAAATCTCTAAGGCTATCTAAATGGGCATGATGATGACTAATTAGATCATTAACTCTGGTATGTAAACCATGAAATGGCTGCTTGTGCGAGGGTAATACCAAAGTATCTTCTGGCAACTCAGTAAATTGTGGCAGTGTGTCTAAGTACATCTTCAGTGAATTAGCATCAGGCTCGGTACTATACACCCCAATATTTGGTGAAATACCCGGTAAAACATGATCCCCAGAAATCAAAATATTGCTGTCTGCATTAAATAAGCAGACATGTTCTGGTGAATGACCGCGACCAATATACACCTGCCATTCATGTGCTCCTATGCGTATATTATCACCGGCTTGTAATCGATA
>CAZMDX010000029.1:0-8811 GCA_964564805.1 uncultured Pseudoalteromonas sp.
CATATGTTCGGCAGCAATCACACCGGCTGTTAACCAACCCGCTGTGCCACCACCCACAATAGTGATTTGTCGGACTTCGTTATCCAATTTTAACACTCCAAATTATTCAATAATATTCAAGACTATCGTTACATACGTATTAAAAAACAATAGAGACTTATGATACGTGAAACTATTTTTCATTAGACTAAAAATACAAAAAAACCGCTGATATCAGCGGTTTTCTTATTACGAGTTATACCCTAAAAGGTATAACGCGCGCCTAAGGTATAACGTGGTCCGTATTGACGAGCAAACAAAAACTGCTCTTCGTAACGTCCGTAACCTTGTTCAGTTTCATTAGTGAGGTTGATACCTTCAAAGAAAACTGTGAGTTCATCAGTGACATCATAATTTACGCTGATATCAGTTTGTGCATACTCTTTACCAAACTGCGGAGGTCCTTCAGAACTACCTTGAGCTTGGCCGACACCAATCAGATAATCACTACGCCAAGCGTAAGTGACTTTAACTGATAAACCATCTTTCTCGTAAAATACATTAAGGTTAGCTGAATCACTCAAACCTTCTAATGGAGATTGTGGTCCAAAACTTTCTACATCAAATTCTACATCGCCATCAACTACAGTAAAGTTAAATGCGCTACCAAAGCCACTTTCACCAAACATATGTTGAACAGCAAACTCAATACCATCAACTTTTCGAGTATCACCGTTAGTAGGTTGGTTAATATCCCATACTATTAAGGGGTCATCGCTGTTTTGGAAAACAACAGTGTTACCTGTAATAGGATCAAATACACCGCCACCATTGTCAATGATTTGTTGCCAAACATCACCATCAGCTGGAATAAAGCTCGGGTCACCAGAAGCCAAAACCAAGTCACTGACTGCTTGTGCTGCTCTTGGACCAGCAATAGGATCTCTTAAACCTTCAACTTCAGTACCAGTAGTGGTATTAGTAATGAAGTTTTTCACATTCTTACTAAAATAACCAATGGATACATAACTAGCGTCTGCGTAGTAATATTCAACAGATAAGTCAAAGTTTGAAGACTCAAAAGGTAATAAGTTAGTATTACCTTGGCTACCGTTTCTGCTGCCCGGCTTAGGACTGCTGGACAAACTACGAATGCCGACTAAGTCACCTAATGGCGCACGTGTTATAGTTTTACCCATAGACATACGAGCTATGATGTCATCGGTTACTTCAACCTTGATATCAATGCTAGGTAAAGTCACATCATGCTCACCTTCGAAAAATACGGCTTGATCTTCACCTGGGATATTTCGTAGCTGCCATTCTGTGGGGTTAGACCAAACGATGCGGTCTTCAACACTTTGTATGACATCACTGACAACGTCAGTTTTTTCGTATCGTACACCCAAATTAACATCTACAGGCATATCAGCGATTTCAAAATATAATGCGCTTTGCAAATAAACACTGGATGTTTCTTCATTCACTTGACCAAAGTTTGTGCTGGATAAATCAGTGTCGAATGGGTCAAGCGGTACACTATCAAAAAAGTTTACCATTCTGGCAATTGTTTCTGCTGTATCAAAAGTGTAGTAGTAGTTAGTGGTTAAATCATTACCACCACCATCTAATGCATCTAGAAAACTACCGGTATCTTGACGAGTAAACATGCTATCTGGGAAAATAGCTTGATTACCTAAATATCCATTAGGTCCAATGTTACCACTACCAGTACCAAATCCACCTATGGATTGTTCTGTCGACGCAACACCAAACTTGATGTTGGCTAGGATACCATCGTCAGGGTTAACCCACTCTGTGTGCAGTTGGAATTGCTTAACCGTTGATTCACCTTCACTCTTGCTGAATTGACCAAAAAGTGGGTCAAAATCATTTGGACTGGCTTCGGCTGCACCATTTGGCCAAGTGATCGCATAATTGGGAATTTCACCTTTTGAATAATCATAAGTTTTAGTTACGATATTATTAGGTGCAACAATAATGCTACTCGCATAACCAGTGCCTTTATCACCACCAGTGTCAGTCGAGTTCGAAGAGTCATGATAATCAAATTCAACGTGGAAATCGTCAGTTAGTTGCCAATCAAAATTAAAGCCGATAGATTCTGCTTCAACTAACAAGGTGTTAGCCCCTACAGAATGGGCCCAATCATTGGCTGTTTCAGTAAAGTTAATGGCAGTACCATTTTCGTCTAACTGATAATTTGTGATGTTGCCACCCCAGTTAAACCAGATACCAAAACCACGCGCTTCAGTTGCAGTTTGTGCTTCTGAGCGCGTATAGTCTAAACTGAATGTCATAGCATCAGTCGGTGCATACTGTAAAGTGACTTGACCATTGTTCCTAGTGCGCTGTACGTCAGCAATATCATAGGATACTTGTCTAGGGAAATAAGTATGTCCCAGCTTTTCACCGTCTGCGTCTACTCCACGTAAGTCAATAGCATCATCACCTGTAGCTCCACCTAACCCTTGGTCGGCTTGCCAACCGGGGATGTTTGCGCTTTGTTGTTGAAAGTCACGACCTTGGTGAGACAAAGATATGGCTAAACCAATCGTATTGTCTGCAAAAGTATTACTATAAAGTGCCGCCAATTCTGGGGTTACACCGTCGCCTTCAACATTAGACGTGTCGCGTATTCCTTTACCTGAAATTGAGTATTTCAATCCAGGAGAAGTTAATGGCTGAGTCGTAACGATATTTACTGTTGCACCAATACCACCGCTTGGGTATTCGGCTCGTGCCGTTTTATACACTTCTAATGCACTAACACCCGAAGAAGCTAAATTCTCTAAATTGTAAGAACGGCTGTTACCCGTGCCTGGCATTTGACGACCATTAAGCGTCATCAAGTTAAAGTTAGGACCAAAACCACGAACTGTAATTTGGCTGCCTTCACCGTTTGCACGACTAACGGTTACACCCGTTATGCGTTGCAATGATTCGGCTAAGTTAGTGTCAGGAAACTTACCCATTTCCTCAGCAGAAATGGCATCAACAACCCCTGTACCTTCTCGTTTTATGTCCATAGAACGAGCTAGACTGCCTCGAATTCCCTTTACTTGAATTACTTCAATGTCATTGGAAGTGGTATCTGCTTCTTGTGCAAATGTCGCTGGTGCTGCACCCGCACCTAATAAAATAGAAATTGACGCTGCTAGTCGTGTTCTATTGAAAGTAATGTCTTTCATAATTACCCTGCTTATTGTACCGACTCATCTCAATTAACGAAGATTTAGTCCATTACTACTGCGTTAAGTAATGCCTTGTAATCTTTAGTAATTAATTAAATCAATATTTATAAAATATTCGTCTTAAACTGCGTTCTGTTCAAGAAATCGTTATTTAACAACGATAACTAGGTAAACAGAACGCGTTTCGACATGTAGTTTTCTGTCAATAATTTAGCGTTATTAGTTTTCTATACGAATGTTGTCGACCTTGAAGGTCATCACACCGGTGGGCTCTACCACAAATATATTGGTAAGGTTAAATGCGTCTGCAGTACCGTCACCAAAACTATTACCGTTTGCCAATATTTCAGCAACACTGATACGTACTTCAGTCCATATACCTTCAGTAGGTAAGGGCACACTATAATCACTGACATTCGGCCAACCACTATCAAACTTAACATACAGCTCAACACCACCATCGAAGCTAACGACGTTCAGATCAAACACTAAATCACCTTGTGCCTGATAAGGACTAAGGTCAAAACCACCGTCCGCTGCTACTATATAATAGTTACCTGTGGCACCAGTTTTAACTACCTGGATAACAGTACCGTAACCGTCTTCAGTCTCTTCGCTTCCTACAACAAATCCATCTGGATTAAAGCTATCGAAAGTCAGACCGTCAGATAATGCGTCCTCATAAAAACTGACAACTACTGCTTTGTCATTTTCTGGTGCTGCAGTTCCAGGGATTTCAAGTCGAACATTGTCAAGTTTGAATGTCATGACACCAGTGGGTTCTACAACAAATACATTGGTAAGATTAAAGGCGTCTGCCGTGCCATCACCAAATGAATTACCATTGGCCAATATGTCAGCAACTGAAATACGTACTTCAGCCCATTCACCTGTTGTGGGTAAGGTTACGCTATAGTCACTGACGTTTGGCCAACCGCTATCAAACTTAACATACAATTCAACACCGCCGTCCAAGCTGGATACATTAAGGTCAAACACTAACTCACCTTGAGCCTCATAACTACTGAGATCAAAACCGCCAGCGGGTCCAACAAAGTAGAAGTTACCTGTAGCGCCAGTTTTAACCACTTCAATAACGTTACCACGACCGTCTTCAGCCACTTCGGCATCATAAGACACAAAACCGTCAGGGTTGAAGCTGTCATAACTTAAATCACCAACCAATTCATCAGTGTAGAAATTTTCAGTAATAGTAGGAGTACTTGCTCCACCTGAGCCTTCGATGTCCAAGCGAATATTATCCAGCTTAAAGGTCATAGTGCCTGTTGGCTCTACTACAAACAGGTTAGTAAGGTTAAATGAATCAGCCTCGCCATCACCAAATGTATTACCGTTGGCCAGTATATCTGCAACAGGAATGCGCACTGTAGCCCATTCGCCTGTGGTGGGTAAGGTTACGCTATAATCACTAACGTTAGGCCATCCACTATCGAACTTAACATATAGCTCAACACCGGCACCAAAACTTGACACATTTAGATCAAAAACCAGGTCACCAGAGGCTTCCCAACTTGACAAATCAAAGCCACCAGCAGGCGCAACAAAATAAAAATTACCTGTAGCCCCAGTTTTTACTATTTCGATTACATTACCACGGCCTTCTTCGGCTATCTCGGCATCATAAGACACAAATCCATCTGGATTAAAACTGTCATACGCCAAGCCATCAGCTAAGGCGTCATCATAGAACACTTCGCTCCTGGCTTCGACTACGACACCGCTGCCAACTGCGAATTTAACGTTGTCAACACGATAAACTGCGCCTTCACCTTTTGCGTATTCTGGAAATATCATAATCAAATCAATTAAACCCAATTCTAATCCCGCATCAGCTAAAGATTGAACTGTAAAGGTGTAAGTCTGCCATACCCCTTCAACTGGGTATTGACCTTCAAGGCTTGTGTGAAGAAATAAGTTATCTCCAGTACCAGATTGGTTGTTATCAGCTTCTACTTTGAGTAACCAGTTGTCCGTTCCAGACGGAGCTGAAACAACTTTCATATCAAAAGATATCGTACCTTCTGCGAGCAAACCGGTGGCGTTGAAGGTTTTTTGAGTATCACTGATACGCGAGTTGAAACCAAGAACGGTTCCTGCGTTGTCTAATATTTCAAACTCAGCAACCGCACCGAATGTTTCATCTTCGTCAACAACAACTGCAGGGACAGTTTTTTCACTGTCATCCCATAACAACCAGCCTTCAAGTTCTTCATCAGCAAAAACAGTCAAAGGTATTGCAGGGCCAATAGGTGGTGGTGGAGTAGGAGCTACGCCGATAACAAGAGCACCAGTTGGTTTTTCAACAGTAGCAACTTGATTGTAACCGTTGCGTACGTTTTCACATCCTTTACCGTTTAACGGATTTGCAGAACATTCATACACCCTTACATAATCAATTTCAAAGCTCTGACCATCTGCAAAAGCTGCAGGGTCAATACCATTGGTAAAGTTAGCTGCATTGTTTGTATTTGCAGGAAATGCTCCGCCAACAGCTAAATTCAAAATCAGATGAAAGTCTTGGTCAAAAGGTGCTGTGCTCCAGTCATCTTTAATTTGACCTGTAACTTGGTCGAAAAATTCTGCATACCAACCTCTATGAATAAGACCTAATACTTCACCTCTACTATTGGTTCGCAACTTAGACATTTGTTGTGTCGAGTATAAATAACCATCGACATACCAACGAATTTCACCGGCTTGCCATTCTACTGCGTAAGTATGAAAATCATCAGCCGGATTTGAACCGTCTAATAAATCGAATGTTTTACCTGAACTATCAAATTGATTGTTATCATTTGTTTCGCCAGACCCATAATACAAAGTGCCCACAATTGAACGTTCTTCTTCACCGTCAGGACCTAATTCTTTTAAATTGACGGTTTCTATAATATCGACTTCACCAGACCTTGGCCAATCGCCATATACTTCATCGGTAGACAACATCCAGAATGCTGGCCAGCTACCCTGACCTGATGGCATTTTAGCGCGCATCTCAAATCGACCATAGGTCCAGTCGCCTTGATTTTTAGTAACCATTCGAGCAGATGTATAAGGTTTTACTGCTCCTGCTTCTGCTGGTTTGGCTACGATATTTAACATACCGTCAGCGACAAACGAGTTTTCAGAGCTATCGGTATAACATTGCTGTTCGTTATTACCGCCACCTAAACAATCGACTTCATGTGTCCACTTTGAAGTATCTATGGTGGTGCCATCAAATTCATCACTCCACACTAGCCTCCAATCATCAACTGATGTCGAAACATCGACTGCTACTACGTCCGTATTAGTTTCAGCGCCTCCACCGCAACCAGCTAGACTGAAAGTCAAAGCTACTGCAATTGAAACTGAAAGAATGTGCGTCATTCTTTTAACGCTATTTTTTACCATGGTTATCTCCGATAATAATCTTTTAAAAGTGCGATCCGCTCGTTTATTGCTTGCTGGACAAGTCTTGTGAACAAAGTAAACATCTGTTTACAAAGACAGAATTATTACCGATGTAAACGACATTAGCAATTTGTAACACAAAGGTTAATCTTGTCGCCAACAAATGCGATAAGACGGTACAGATGAAAGGTGGAACGGACGAAAGCTAGGGAACTTAATACTTATAAAGTTTGAGGTCTTAACAAACATAACAAATAGTTTGAATTAGACTAGCATCATAATGCTAAGTTGTTGCTTTTTTGTAAATCTAATTAGTCGCAAGAGCAGTCCCTTTTAGCTTGTTTTCATTGCGTTAAAATAATCATAGCTTAGTGTCTCACCAATTTTGCAGACGATGAAGCTAAAATAGGCTGTTCTACGCCATTTTAAAGCAACGAATCTGATAATCATATAATGTGGTTTTGGATCAAGTGCTATCAAAATGGCGAAGGTTGTCTTATGGCTCAAAAATTACCAGTGTGTAATTTAATAAATTTAAGAGAGTGTGGCGATGACAATTTCAGCCCCAAATGAAAGTGACGTAGTAGGTCAATTTATCGATATGCAGGGAGAACGTTTTTATGCTATCCGTAATGTACAAAATATGTCTCCGTTTTTTGTTAGTTTAATTTCAGACAGTGACCATTGGTTATTTGTTTCTTCTACTGGCGGATTAACTGCTGGTCGAGTGTCGCCAGAAACGGCTTTGTTTCCTTACGCTCCAGTAGATATAATACATGAAAACGTTTCTAACACTGGCTGCAAAACCCTACTGAAAATCAAAAGAAATGGCCAAGTTTTCAAATGGGATGCGTTTAATAAAGACTTCAATCATCAACACCAAATAACTCAAAATTTGTATAAAAATACATTGGGTGACAAGATTTGTTTTGAAGAAATTAATCATGAGCTGGCGTTAGCATTTCGTTACACTTGGACAACCAGTGATGAGTTTGGATTTTGTCGCCAGTGCGAATTACAAAACCTATCTGAGGAAGACATTTCAGTTGAACTAATTGATGGCTTACAAAATATATTGCCGGCTGGCACCCCTCGTTTTACACAAACCGTTTCTAGTAATTTGGTAGACGCTTATAAATGGAGCGAATTAAACCAGCCATCGGGTCTGGCTATGTTTACGCTTTATTCGGGTATTACCGACCGTGCTGAACCCAGCGAATCGTTGAAGGCTAACACAATATTTTCATTAGGTTTTGATTCCCCAAAAGTCTTGCTTTGTAATGCACAACTTGAAAAGTTTTGGCGAAATGCAGACATTTTAACAGAACCCGAAAAACGCGGTGTTCGGGGTGCCTACCTCATTAATGTTGAATTCGTACTGCCTGCGCAGCAAAGCAAGAAATGGCAGTTAGTCGCGAATGTTGAACAAAACCAGACTCAAGTTAGTGCCCTAATTCAATCTCTAACTGATCAAAATAAGGTATCTGCAGCCTTGTTTGACGATATCAGTTATGGTTCAGATGCGCTGGCTCGTATTATGGCAGCATCCGATGGTTTTCAACTGACCAACGAAGAAAATGTGGTTGTGCATCACTACGCCAACACGTTGTTCAATAATCTAAGAGGGGGAGTGTTCGACAACCAATACTCCCTATCTGTAAGAGATTTTATTGCCACACTACAAATTTTTAATGTCAATGTGTATAACAGGCACGTCAAAATTTTGTCTCAATTACCAGAGCAAATTTCGTTGCAAGACTTTTCCAGCGCTATCAACCGTGTTGATGACCAACAGCTAGAAAGATTGGCTGCTGAATATTTACCCATTACGTTTGGTCGAAGACACGGTGACCCAAGTCGTCCGTGGAATCAATTTGAGATTAAATTAAAGGATGATGCCGGACACCGATTATTGTCATATCAAGGTAATTGGCGTGATATTTTTCAAAACTGGGAAGCACTGACTTTCAGTTATCCAGAATTTATAGAATGTGTCATTGCTAAATTCGTGAATGCTTCAACGATAGACGGCTACAACCCATATCGTATTACTAAAGGTGGTATAGATTGGGAAGTGGAAGAGCCCGATGATCCTTGGAGCTACATAGGGTACTGGGGTGATCACCAAATCATCTATTTGCTGAAAATGTTGGAGCTGTCCAAGCAATTCCATCCATTACTGTTAGCGCAGTTGCTGGATCAACCA
>CAZMDX010000030.1:0-2889 GCA_964564805.1 uncultured Pseudoalteromonas sp.
TCATACGACCAGAAACCATTTTCTCTGCAATTTCAGGTGGCTTGCCAGATTGAAGTGCGATATCTAACTGAATTTCTTTTTCCTTAGCAACCACTTCAGCAGGCACATCTTCAGGCTTCACAAATTGTGGACTAGAAGCAGCAACATGCATAGCGATGTCTTTTGCTAATTCTTCATCACCGCCTTGTAAAATTGCGATAACACCGATACGTGCACTGTGCACATAAGCACCAAGGTTGTCACCTTCAACAGTGATAACACGACGAGGGCTGATATTCTCACCAATTTTAGCGACTAAGTTGTCACGTAATTCACTGACTTTTACACCATCAACTTCAGTGTTGTTAAGAGTGTCCATATCGTTAATTTTATTTGCAGAAGCAACTTTTATCAACTGTTGGCCAAACTTTATAAAACCGTCATCGCGTGCAACGAAATCAGTTTCGCTGTTAACTTCCATCATAGTTGCTACACCATTAGCAACTTTAGTCAAAATCACACCTTCAGCAGCAATACGGCCAGCTTTCTTAGCTGCTTTTGCTTGACCATTTTTACGCATATTCTCAATTGCTAACTCGATGTCACCATCGGCTTCAACCAAGGCATTTTTACAATCAAGCATGCCGGCGGCTGTACGCTCACGCAATTCTTTAACTAGGGCTGCAGTCACTGCCATTTTCGTATCCTCAGCAAAATAATTTTTAATTAAACATCTAAAAACAGGGGCGACGGCCCCTGTTTAATTTATTCTTGTTAGGTATCGAAGTACTCGATACCTATAGTCTCATTGACGCTTGGCTGATTACTCAGCAGCTTCTACGAACTCACCTTTTTCAGCTTGTGCTTCTAGGTTTTGCTCACGACCATTAATAACGGCATCAGCTGCAGCGTTCAGATAAAGTTGAACGGCACGTATAGCATCATCATTACCTGGCACGATATAATCAACACCATCTGGGTTTGAGTTAGTATCTACGATTGAAACAACTGGAATACCTAGGTTTCCTGCTTCAGTGATCGCAATGTGCTCGTGATCAGCATCAACAACGAATAACACGTCTGGTAAACCACCCATGTTTTTAATTCCACCTAGGCTAGTTTCAAGCTTAGTCATCTCACGCGTTAGCATTAAGACTTCTTTTTTGGTCAATTTTTCAAACGTACCGTCTTGGCTTTGCTGCTCAAGTTCTTTTAGGCGTTTGATTGACTGACGAACTGTTTTCCAGTTAGTTAACATACCGCCTAACCAGCGTTTGTTTACATAGAACTGGTCACATTTGTCTGCTGCGTCTTTCACTGCATCACTTGCTGCTCGCTTAGTACCAACAAAAAGGATTTTACCTTTTTTAGAAGCTACGCCGCCAATAAAGTTAAGCGCTTCGTTGAACATAGGAACAGTTTTTTCAAGATTGATGATGTGTACTTTGTTACGTGAGCCAAAAATGAAAGGTTTCATTTTTGGGTTCCAATAACGAGTTTGGTGTCCAAAGTGTACGCCTGCCTGAAGCATGTCGCGCATAGATACATTTGCCATTAGAAAGATTCCTTAATATGGGGTTAGGCCTCCATACATCCCAATTCTCGATCCACTCAGAATATTTCTTCGCAGACACCCCGAAAAGTGTGTCGATGTATGTGTGATATTTACGCTAATAAAATTAGCTGCTTCGCGATAATTATTTCAGGCCAATGCCTTCATTAATTTCAGCGGTGCGCTTTATAGCATGGAGGCAGACTGCATTCAAGTAAAGTATGACTAAGAACTGTTAAAATCGACAAACAGTCTTTATCCTTAGCATAAGATTTTATTGTAATAAGAAATAGGAATTGCCTTGAATCTAAATAAACACAAAGCATTCACACAATTAATATCTATTGCTACTTGTGGAAAGCTCGCTGACTTACTGATTTCAGCAAAAACTACCCTACCCTGGTTATTAGCTAGTTTGGGCGCGCCAATATGGATTGTATCTATGTTAGTACCCATTCGAGAATCCGGTTCTTTAATCCCACAATGGCCGCTTAAACAAAAAGTTAGACATATCGAAAATAGGCTAGTTATTTGGAGATGGGGGATTGCAATACAGGCTTGTTCTATTTGTTTGATGCTTGCTTCAGCAATATTTACCGAAGCTTTGGTAGCAGGTTTACTTATTTTATTATGTTTATTGATTCTTAGCTTAGGACGTTCACTCAGTTCCTTAAGCATGAAAGACATACAGGGATTAAATGTTGAAAAAGGCCAGCGAGGCAAATTGGTGGGTATCGCTTCAACGATGTCTGGTCTTTTGTCACTCATAACAGCTGGATTAATGATTTTTTCGCCACAGGATATGAGCATAAGGGCAATTCAGTTATTGATCACCTTTTCAGCGTTTATAATGTTTGTAAGCTTAGTTTTATCTGTTGGATTAACAGCAAATTTAACTGATAACAAAAAAGACTCAAACGATGGTAAAAGTCTTTGGAAAACCATAAATCAACAAGCAGATTTAAGGCAGCTTATTATTAGTCGTTGTTTATTGCTGCATGCTGCACTAATTGCACCCTTTTTTGTCAGTGCATCAGCAACTAACAACGATTTTTTTCAACTACCCTATTTTATAATTGCCAATGCACTCGCTTCTTTTCTCAGTTCGTACTCATGGGGTAAAATGGCAGATAATAGCGCAATACGAACAATGTTTTATGCAACCTTGGTTTGTGTGTTTGCCTCAGTAGTATTCTATTTTGTTGCTGCGGTAAATAATTGGTGGGTGGATGTATTCCTCTTTTTTGTACTTAACCTTGGGTATGCCGGAATTCGTATTGGCCGCAAAACTTATATGTTAGATATTGCACAAGGAAGTCAACGGACTCTTTATGTTGCTGCTGCAAATAGCATGGTGG
>CAZMDX010000031.1:0-5447 GCA_964564805.1 uncultured Pseudoalteromonas sp.
CGTAGTGAATTCAGGTGATGTAGTCATCATCATGGAAGCTATGAAAATGGAAACCGAAATTCGGGCATCAATTTCCGGTGCCATATCCAATATCTCAACTAAAGAAGGCGATGCTGTGCAAACAGGTCAGCCTTTATTAGTCATAGGATAAGGAATACACATGGAAAAGCTCGAATTATTATGGCAAAGCACCTCTTTGGCTCACTTTGAGTTAGGTCAAGTGATCATGATGAGCGTTGGTGCATTATTACTCTATTTAGCCATTGTTAAAAAGTTTGAACCCCTACTGCTACTACCTATCGGTTTTGGTGCCGTCCTAACCAATATTCCATTAGCTGGTTTTAGTGATCCGGGCGGGTTGCTTTATCTTGTATATCATATTGGTATAGACACCGGAGTCTTTCCCTTGCTTATATTTATGGGCGTAGGAGCAATGACAGACTTTAGTGCATTAATTGCCAATCCTAGAATGCTGCTACTTGGCGCCGCAGCCCAATTTGGTATCTTTGGTACACTATTTGGTGCCATTGCCCTTAACATGGTACCCGGCTTCGAGTTTTCGTTACAAGACGCCGCAGCTATCGCTATTATTGGTGGTGCTGATGGACCTACGGCAATATTTTTAGCTTCAAAACTAGCGCCTGACCTTTTAGGAGCTATTGCGGTTGCTGCTTACTCGTATATGGCGCTAGTACCTATTATACAACCGCCAATCATGAGATTGTTTACTAGCGAAGAAGAAAGAAAAATTGAAATGCCTCAGTTAAGAATTGTGTCTAAGCGCGAGAAAATTATTTTTCCTCTAGCAGTGCTATTTTTGTGTATCCTGTTTTTGCCTACCGCTACACCTTTAGTGGGTATGTTTTGCCTTGGAAACTTGATGAAAGAATCGGGTGTAGTCGATAGATTAAGTAACAGCGCTCAAAATGAGTTAATTAACGTGGTAACCATCTTTTTGGGGTTAGCTGTGGGCTCAAAATTATCGGCTGATAAGTTTCTGACTGTTGAAACCTTAGGTATCTTAGCCCTTGGCGCAATCGCCTTCTCTGTTGGGACTGCTGCGGGTATTATGATGGCAAAAGTAATGAGTAAACTCAGTAGTCAAAAAATCAACCCATTGATTGGCGCAGCTGGGGTATCTGCAGTGCCTATGGCGGCCAGAGTGGTGAATAAGGTAGGACTAGAAGCAAATCATCATAACTTCTTGCTGATGCATGCTATGGGGCCTAACGTAGCGGGTGTACTGGGCTCGGCAGTGGCTGCTGGAATATTGTTAGCTCTTGTAGGATAAAATATAAAATGGGACTAAGTAAAATTTTACTTAGTCCGTGTTCAGCTCACACGTGTGTCATTGTGTTATGGCGTCTAGGACTAATTACTCTGCCTATTAATCAATGCCTGATGTGAATCAATTAATTTTTTTGTATATTCGTCTTTAGGCCAATTAAAGATCGCATCAGTTTTTCCCGACTCCACCACTTTTCCATCTTTTATAATGATCACTTTGTCAGATATGTGTCTCACTATACCTAAATTATGTGATATGAAAATAAAACCGAGTCCTAAATCCCGTTGTAATTTCATTAAGAGATTAACTGCCTGAGAGCGAACAGAGGGGTCTAACGCTGCAAACGGTTCATCTGCCACTATGACCTTAGGGTTTAGTATCAGAGCTCTAGCTAAAGCGATTCTTTGACGTTGCCCATCAGATAGCATATGTCGATAAAAAAACTGATGTTCTACCATTAAGCCGACTTGTCTAAGGGTCCGTTCTATTAATAACTTACGTTGATGGGCATCAAGTTTAGTATTAAGACGCAGAGGTTCATCAAGAATAGAACCCAAGGTCAACCCTGGGTTGAGAGATTCATTACTGTTTTGAAAAATCATTCTAATATCATGGCATCTTGCGCCAATGTTCGATTTATTTAGTTCTACTCCATTCATAAATATTTTTCCACTTTTAGGCGTTTCTAAACCTACAAGTAGTTTTGCCAGCAGTGATTTTCCCGAACTGTTATCGCCTACAATAGCTAAAGTTTCACCTGCTTTAAAATTAAAACTTACAGGTCCTAAATCAAACGTTACCTTACTTTTTGACCACAGACCTTTTGTACTATTTTGAAATGTTAAGTCTTCAACATTAATGAGATCCATTATTTTGCATCCCAATGAAGTGGAAAATGACAACTATAAAAATGTGTATGAACCCGCCTTATTTGAGGTATGGCTACGCACTCTCTTCGTGCCCTTGGGCATCTTGGTCCTAATCTGCAGCCAATTGGTAAATGATGCAAAGTTGGGATAGTGCCATCAAGTGAACTAAGTGGTGACTTAGGTGGCAAGTCTTTCCGAAAACTTGGGGCACTGTCAAGTAAGGCTTGAGTGTAAGGATGAAAAGCACGCTTTCTGAGTTGTTTTAAATCACCACTTTCAACAGTTTGCCCACAATATAAAACGGTCATGTAACTGGCCATACTGGATATAGCTAATAAGTCATGACTTACAAACAAAACACTCATACTTTTGACTTGGTTGACTCTGCTTAGCAACTTCAATATTTGTGTTTTTGAAGTCACTTCCATGCCTTTAGTGGGATCATCGGCAATAATTAATCTGGGCTCAGATGCTAACGCCATTGCAACCATAAATTTTTGTACTACATCATTTGCAATCTGATGCGGATAACTACTTAGGCACAGGTGGTGATTTTTAATACCTACTTTATGCAGTAGTTTTATAGCTAAGACCTGTTTTTCCTCACTACGCTGCCAAAACCATGTTTTAGTTAATCTGTCACTGGGAAGCATTTCTTTGAGTTGCTGTCCTAAAGTTAATGACGGATCGAGTGACTCCAGAGGGTTTTGAAAAATCACTGATATATCTTTACGAATTAACTTGCGCCGAGCTTTAGCCGACATGGTCAACAAGTTTTGTCCTCTCCACGTCATTCGGTCTGCAGTTATTCGCCAGCGCCGAGGTAATGCTCCAACAATTGCTTTGATTATTAAACTTTTACCTGAGCCCGACTCACCAACCAAGGCGTGAATTTGACCTTCATGGATGACCATGTTGATTTTATCAAGTGCTTTTACCCACCCTGCAGATATATCGATTTCTAAGGTTAAGTTTTTAATATCAAGTAAGATCATTAGTGTAACAACCTATTCCTAAGGGCTGAGCGTAGGCCATCGCCTACTAAGTTGATGGAAATCATCATCATAAATAATGCCCCACCGGGTAGGGCTATGGTCCATGGAGCAATATAAGCCACTTCAATACCTTCCAAAAGCATTGCACCTAGTTCTGAAGAGGGAGCTTGAGCCCCTAATTTTAGAAATCCTAGAGCGCTTATGTCTAAAATAGAAACGGATAGAGCTAGAGTCGCTTGTACCACTAGCATCTCGCCCATGTTTGGTAATATAGAGCGGATAAAAATATGTATTTGACTGGCTCCGTCGAGTTTGGCGGCCATGATATATTCTTTAGATAATTCATACCTTACGAAATCTCTTGTTTGGTGAACAAACTGAGGTATAAGCGCCAGCGCTATGGCCCACATACTATTTACTAATCCGGGTCCCAAAATGGCGATAATAATGATGGCAATCAGCAGAGTTGGAATGGCTTGAATGGAGTCTAGAGTATGATTGATAACACTTGAACGAAATCCATTGCTCATACCCGCTACTGCTCCTAAACCCACGCCTAGTAACATTGCGACTAAAACCAATAAAAGGCTTATGCCAAAGGTCATTCTACAACCATAGATAATGCGAGATAATAAGTCACGGCCTAAAGCGTCAGTCCCAAATAAGTGGCTAATGCCACCATTAGGATCCCAAGCTGGTGGTATCAGTAAATCCCCAATTTGTTGCATATTTGGGTCAAAGGGAGCCAATAATGGGCAGAAAATAGTAATAATTAGAAAAAAAGCAAAACAAAATAACCCTACAACAGCGATATGATTGTTTTTGAATTCCATCCAAGTGTACTGCAATGGTGAGGGATGATGTTCTTCTTGGTATAAACTAGATTGCGGCACGTTCGGCCCTTCTGCGTCTTGGATCGGTTATACGAATAGTCAGATCAATCGACATGGTGAAAATAACAACCAGAACAGATACCGCTAACATTCCTGCTCTTATTGCCGGGTAATCTTGTTGATAAATTGCTTGGATAAGCCAATTGCCTATGCCAGGCCAAGAAAAGATGCTTTCTACTATCATGGCATTAGTTAACAACGTAGGGAATTGCATGGCTAAAAGTGGCAAAATAGGTATTAAAGCATTTCTCACTCCGTGGCGCATCAACACTTGTCGGGGTGTTAAACCTCTTGCGTAAGCGGCTAAGATAAACTCGCTGTTTAGTGTTTCAATTACCGAACGTCTGGTGATACGCAGTATGAGTGTTGTGGTGACAACCGCAATAGAAAATGTTGGCAGTATAAGATGTCTTAAAGCATCAACAAGAGCGGCATGTTTATCGACGGAGTCAGATAATAAGATATCGATTAATATGAAACCTGTGACGCTAGGGATTTCAAAAATTAAGCTGATACGCCCGGATAATGGAAACCATCCAAGTTGAAGAGAAAATACTAAAATCAGTATTAAGGCTAGCCAAAATACAGGTATAGAGTAACCTAATAAGCTTACCGAAAGTAAGCTGTAATCAGTCGCCTTATGATGCCTAAGGCCAGCTAAGAATCCTAAGGGCAAGCCAATAAAAAAAGATAGGAAAAGAGCATAAGCACTGAGTTCTATGCTCGCTGGAAGGTAATGGCTTACATCTTCGTACAGAGGCAAGCCTGAACTGAAACTAACCCCCCAGTTACCTGCAAACAATTCGCTCATATAATGCCAGTATTGAATAAACATATTGCCATCTACAGCATATTTTATCTGGCTATTTTGTAGATCTGTTAATTCGTCAATCCTCAGGCCTGTAAGATTCTCTATCGCTTGCCCCGGAAATAAATAGGCTAAAAAAAACGATAACAGGCTAAGGATGAAAAGGGTCACTAAAATAAGGTTTGTATAGCGAAATAATACGTTACTCATTAGCGCTTTTTCACCCCACCAAAACGCACACCACCAAATGGGTTAATGACTAAACCGCTTAATTCTTTTCGATGGGCTTGGTATCGGGAGGCGTGAGCTATGGGGATCAAAGGTAATTGTTCGGCCAAAAGTTCATTTGCTTTACCATAAAAATAGGTTCGTTCGCTAATTTCAGTATATTCTAATGCTTGATTAATCAATAAGTCATACTCTTGTGAGCACCACATTGCTCTGTTAGTGCCAGATTTTATAGCTGCGCAGGATAATAGTGGGCGGTAAAAATTATCTGGGTCGCCATTGTCTGCTGACCAACCAATTAAAACAGAATCATGTAATCCTTCTGTCAATCGCTCTCTAAATGTTGACCATTCGTAACTGATGATA
>CAZMDX010000032.1:0-1761 GCA_964564805.1 uncultured Pseudoalteromonas sp.
TTATTTATACTATAAAAGTGGTTGTTATCTGAAATGCCATATCCTGAAACAATTACTGATGTAGAGCTACCCGGTCGAAAATACTCAAAACCAAACTCAGAAAGTAACCTAGCTACGAGTATAAATTTGTTCACTCAATATTTTCCTGAATATATATTGAAATAGAAATATGTGTTACGAGGCTAGAACATAAAATGCGTAAGTTTTACTCATTCATATCAAATATCTGGTCATGACAATATAATAGGTTATTGTTGTTGGCGTGAACAACAAGGCAAAGATACACAGCAGATCGTTAATAATCGATCTACCCTAAAAAGATGTTTGTCAACGTCGCGAAAATCAATATTGATACCGCGGGAACTGTAATCCAATTAACTACTTGTTACCTTAACCCGGTGTAGCATGTTTGGATTAACGCTTTCCTTCACCTTGCCTGGTTATTTCAAACTAGTCATACATGATGGTTAACGGTTATCTGAATGTGAGTAGTCCAAGAATAACAAAGTATAGTGGGCCACTTTCCATTTGCTCATACAGTTAACTCGTTATTTTATTGTCCCTATTTATAAGATTTATATTTAAAAGGAATTTCGATGAAGCAAAGAGTCACAGGATATGATTTCGCAAGAGCATTAGCACTATTTGGCATGGTTATTGTAAATTTTAAAGTCGCAATAAGTCCTGATATGGGTCATGTATTTCTGATGAGTTTATCGACACTGCTTGAAGGGCGAGCTTCTGCTTTGTTTGTAATACTTGCAGGTGTTGGAGTCACGTTTTTAACCGCGAAAGCAAAAAACTCTGTTGATAGCGCATTAGTGTTAAAAACCCGCATGTTAATTATAAAACGCGGATTATTACTGGTGGTTATCGGCCTTATATTTACGCCAATTTGGGAAGCCGACATTCTTCATTTTTATGGATTCTATTTCTTACTCGCCGCCGTTGTTTTTATGTTTAAAAATAAATCCTTATTATGGATATCGATAATCATCATGTTGATTTTCCCTATACTGATGCTGCTGTTTGATTTCGAACAGAACTGGGATTGGGATACATTGACGTATAATAATTTTTGGTCCGTTGATGGAATGATTAGGCATATATTTTTTAACGGTTTTCACCCAGTTTTCCCATGGGCTGCTTTTTTGACTTTTGGTATGTGGTTGGGAAGACAAGATCTATCTATAAAATTAATAAGAAAAAAATTGTTTGTGGTGGCTCTGATGTGCCTAGTTATCACTGAATCTAGTTTTTATTACTTAAGAAACATGCTTCACGACACTGGCGGGTTAGCAATTGCGACTGAAGAAATCACATTCCTGTTTTCTACATCCATTATTCCACCCTTACCTCAATATATTATTTCTGCTGGTAGCTCTGCTGTTTTAGTACTGATAAGCTGCTTATATTTATCAGAACGATTCGCTGAGAAAAAGATCACCACGTATCTTTATCAAACAGGGCAATTATCTCTCACTTTGTATATTGCACACATCGTTGTTGGCATGGGTTTTCTTGAGTCTATTGGACGGTTGGAAAACCAAAGTATCAGTTTTTCCTTTCTTAGCGCCTTGATATTTTGTTCGGGGGGAATAGTTTTCAGTGTTATTTGGCTTAAGTTTTTTGATGTTGGTCCATTAGAATGGATCTTTCGAAAAGCGGCAAAATAACAGTGATAACAATATTAATCCGCAATGTATTCGCAACAACAAAACACCTTGAAATTTAACCAGTCCCTATTTGGCTTAAGTAGGA
>CAZMDX010000033.1:0-7483 GCA_964564805.1 uncultured Pseudoalteromonas sp.
TGGTGAAAAAAGATTACAAATGTATTTAAATTTCAGTATGTTTTTAGCCTTCATTAATATAGATTTTGATAAGTTTATTTTATACATCATTACCAAGTTAATCTTTTCCCAATGCCACTCTTGTATAAAGATTTATTGATTTTTTTCTTAAGATTTACGACTTTTAAAGTAACAATAACAACTTAGATAAATATCATTAAAGTGGACTCTGTGACCACATATCTAAATCTAATTAGCATAATTAAAACATCACTGGCTTTTTAGAAAAATGGTGTTTATTGTGGGAAATGGTATTAGCCTTATTTAAGGTTTTTGTATCACTAATTACAGAATAATATTGCCAAGTTGCTACTAAAACAGGTCTTGAATTTCACCTTGAACCTTAAAAAAACGGTTCAAAAATAATTAAATAAAAAAGGCATAATGGAATGAAACACTACTTGCTCACGTTATTTATGACGTTGTACTTGTCAAATATTAGTGTTGCTAATGCAGAGACCATTCGTTGGGTGACTGAATCATGGGATAATTATACCAATACAGATGACAGCGGTTTGTATAATGACATCGTTCGGGCTGCTTTTGATGGTCATCAGATTGAAATAGTTTATATGCCTTGGAAAAGAGCAATGTTTGAGGTGAAAAACGGCACAGCTGACTTAACTGGGGCAACAAGTTCTGTCAATGGTTACATTTCGTCCCGCTTCGCTATGTTGGCTTCCCCTATTAGTGTTTTGTTCGATAAAAGAAAAATGAGTTATACCGGTCTGCACTCCCTAGAAAAATATATAGCAGTTTGGCCAAGCCCTTATGAAGATGAATTGATCCCACAGTACAATAAAGCTTTTATTAAAGGGTTTTCGGTACAAGAACGCGAAACCGCTTACAAACTACTGGTATCTGGTCGGGCCGATTATTTTTTAGATGTTAAATGGTTACATCAGTCCTGGTTAGAGTCGTTAAATGAGGATCAAAAGGACACACCACAAATGTCTGATTATCAGCTTGTGGATATCACCCGCTCTGAGCTGTTCATGATTTTTAGTGCCAATACGCGAGGAAAACGCTTAAAAGCTATCTTCGATAAAGGCATGGGTAGATTGATACAAAAAGGTCAACTTAGTAAAATATATGAAAAATATCATTCTATTGAACAAATGCCGACAAGCTTTCGTTAATAATATTGTTCTGTAATATGTCGTGATGCTTCTACTTTTATATTAACTAAGGTGAGTAGGATTTTTTAATCCCTTCGATTAGTAACGAGCGTCTTGCTTAAAATAATACCAGCTTCAATTATATTTGTTCTTATGGATAGCTCGGTTAGTCAACCCATAAGTCCGAGATAATGTGTTGTTTGAGCATATTTGTGCCACACATTCTATTGCCGTTAAAAAAAGGGAATTGCGGTGTGATGTTAGGTTTTATTATCGATGGGTATTGTTCCTTTACACATCAATTTCTGAAACGCTTGCCTATTTATGATTTTATGTTCTATCAGAGGGTCGGTGTTCACGTACCTAAAAACGTAAAATTTTGCGCATTGGCAAAAGTCAGACATGTATTATTTAGGCTTTGAGTGAGGGAGGTTCAACTGCATAGGTGTCAATGCGGATCTTAAAACCCTAACGTAACGTCATTAATAAAATATCTAAGGGGATATTGTGAGTTCAATTAAAAAAACAGGATGTTTTATTTATTCCCTAATTTGTTATGGTGCAGGGGCTGTGTCGATGATTTACTTTATTTTTTTGTTCACGATTTTTGGTTCTCAGAAACAGTGAATAACCTCGGGCATTCTTCATCTTTAGTTACTGTTATTATGAGCAATACTTTTGCACTTTTACTATTTGGCATTCAACACAGTGTCATGGCCAGACCCACTTTTAAAGGTTGGTTTACCCGCTATATTGATCCCAGCATTGAACGTTCGACATATATTCTTGCAACTTCAGCGGCTATCACAGGAATGTGTTATTTGTGGATCCCTTTTGGTTCCGTTATCTGGAAAGTCGAGTCTGAAATAGGTGTATATTTAATCTACGCAGTTGCAGTTTTTGGTTGGGTCTTTCTGTTTTTAGCGACGTTTATGATCAATCATTTTGAATTGTTTGGATTACGACAAACTTTTGATCTTATGCAAGGTAAATTGGTTTCTGCATCGACATCTCGAATTACAGGATTTTATAAAATAGTGCGACATCCTATTCAAACAGGAATACTGGTTGGATTGTGGGCAGTACCAATATCGACTTCCAGTCATCAAGTGTTTGCAGCCGGTATGAGTATTTATATATTTATCGGTTTGTATTTTGAAGAAAAAGATTCGATCCAAGAATTTGGTGAAGCATATGTCGATTATATGAAGCGTTTTAAAAGAGTGATCCCGTTTATTGTATAGAATTAAAATGGTTAGGATTACAACAATACTTAGGTTGTTCTCGGTACAGTAATTCTAAGTTTAGCAATCTATTGTTTATGAGTCTGAATAATACAATCCTATAATTTATTCTTATTATTAAACGTGACCTATTTATTGGGTATGATCGTATTGAATTATTATTAATTAGGATTGCTCCCCGTTTTGCCAGAAAGTCCACCTGAAAAATCTGCAGCCGCTAGATTCGCATTAATTATTGTTTGTTTGGGTTCCATTATTGGTCCTATCGGCATGGCTTCCGTCAATATCGCTATCCCTGACTTGGCTGCCGATCTGCAAGCCAATGCAAAAATGGTTTCTTGGTTACCCACATTGTTTATTTTAAGTAGCGTAATTTTTATGTTGCCCGCTAGTAAATTGGCAGACAATTATGGGAGAAAACGTATATATGCTTATGGTTTAGCTCTAAATGCATTTTCTTCTTTTATGTGTGGGCTTGGGACTAGTATAGAGTGGGTACTTTTTTGGCGATTTGTGCAAGGTGCTGCAGCGGCTATGATTTTTGGTACCGGTGTGGCAATTATTACTTCAGTGACACCTTCCCATAAGCGGGGTGCTGCTTTAGGCATCGCTGCTGCATGTGTTTATGTTGGATTAACAGTTGCACCAGCAGTAGGCGGTTGGCTAACAGAATTATGGGGCTGGCGTTCGGTATTCTTATTTCAGGTGCCTATTGTTATTGCCCTTTTATTGTTGATTAAGTTGCGCTTAGCAGGTGAATGGAAAAACGATGAAAAGACTCAATACGATTGGTGGGGAACCTGTATATTTGCTGCCTTTTCATCAACGCTAGTGTATGGATTAAGCATATTGCCCAATACTTTAGGGTTTGTAATGCTTGGATTTTCCGCCGCCAGTTTGACTTTTTTTATTATTCATCAGAGTCGCAGTCGCCGCCCACTTATCCGTGTACAAATGTTCCGAGAAAGTCGTGTTTTTTCTATGTCGTTAGCAACTTCTTTATTGATGTATGCCAGTAACTTTCCGTTGGTATTTCTGATGAGTTTGTATTTGCAATATGTAAAGGAGCTGAGTCCTTCACATGCTGGGCAAGTTATTTTAGTTCAGGCTTTATCAATGGCAATAATGGCACCTTTGTCTGGTAAGCTTGCCGACAAATTTGAACCAAGATTGGTAGCAACCTTGGGATGTATAATTGTCGCTTGTGGGCTACACATATTGAGTCTTATGAACACAGAAACCAGTATCACTTATATTGCTTGTTCATTATTGCTGATCGGATTTGGTTTTGGCCTTTTTTCTACACCTAACAATAATGCCATTATGGGTGGGGTTCAAGTTCATGAGGTGGGTGTGGCCTCAGCATCGATGAGTCTCTCACGGACCATAGGTAATTTGTTTGGGATGAGTTTGGTAAATCTTATGGTGCATTATTATTTAGGTAATGCTCAGTTTACTCAAGAGCAAAATCCTGCACTCATTCAAACCGTTGAAATGGCATTAAATATGTCTCTAGCATTCGTAGTAGTGGCTTGCGTGATATCAGCTTTTCGCGGTAAATCACGAACGGCCTAAGTATTGATAGCCGTATGACACAACCATTTTTAACTATCATTCAATATACGTATTGTTCAAATAACATTGAGCTTATATCTACAAATTTTAGGTGCTTTTATTTATGAATAAACGGGGACTAATTAAATACCATTTATCTCAACTTAGCCTACGAGAGCTACTTAGGTATCGACTATTACTTTGCTCTGGTGAACCCAACGAAAACATTGAGTTAGACGTTGTAGACTTATTTAAATATCCAGCGCGATTGGAAACCAGTTATTTTGATAACTGGCAAAGGGACGTGTTAAAAACACTATTTTGTTTACTTGATGAAGAATTCCAAACATCCAGTCTAATGGATAAAAAAATAAAAGAGCTGTTATCGAAGCAAACATTTTCAGAAAAAGATGAGCGCATATTAGTGTTGTTTGAAAATTTTATGGTCAGTTTGAAAAGTAACAATGTTGTATCGATCCATTCTTTATTACACAACAGATTAGATAAGTTAAAATTTTAGCTCTCACTTTCAAATAGCAGAATGTTTGAGTTCCTTTGATATAGGCAATTTGGGTCAAAGTATTTTATTCATTTAAGTAATATTTAACATTATGTTGCAACTATTACGTCTTCAATTTGTATTTTTAGTGTCAATTGCTTCTCATTTTGTATCTTTCGCGGCATTAATTTAAACGCTGTGAATTATCTGTAGACATAGAATTTGAAAGGGTGATGAACAACGGCACTTCCTTTTAATATAACAACAGCGAGTTGAATTTTTGTGATATCAACTTTTAATTATCCGAATGACTACTTAGGCGTGTGGGTGTTATGTAACATCAAGCGTAGTCATCGCACAGCCCCATATTAACTCAAGACCAATTAATTAATATTAAACAACAGTTTAAAGTGCTAAAACACTTAATATTGCTAATTCAATCCGGAGTGAGTGCACATCTGAACAACAAAATAAAAAATCTATTTTATGTGAAAATATCAGACTACCATATAGTAATTAAGTGATATCCATAGATGCTACGCAGTGTAAATAATGTCATTTTGCGCATCTCTAAGTAATTTGTATCTACGTATTTTGTGGCAACCGATAAATTTATGAACGGTAAGGTATTTCAAAATCTAGGGTTATTCAGTGGGTGATAAAGGTGTGGCTAGCCGAAATCATTTTTCGTCATTATCTACAACACAGTTTGTTATTGTTTGATGAGTCTGCTAACTATTTCAATATTAGCAGTAAGGTTATATTGCCGGATGCGTTACTTCTGAGTAACTGTTGATTTATTTTAGTGAGTCATGAGAAAAAATGTGTTTTAAAATGTGGGATAAACCATACAGATTTGAAGAAGTAGTCTTGGGGCTCCACGTCAATTTGGTATTTTGTGAACATCAAATCGGAAGGGGGTAACTATTAAATATGATGGTATCTATAGATCGGCCTAATGCTTATTAGAAGCTTATGATTCTTTTCGCTTATTATCACTAATGATGATTATCGCATCGAAGATGCTAAACAATTTTAGGTACTTATATACGAATTCTAGCCGCTCATTGTTTTGATCTGAATAATCTTGTGTCGTTCATTATGAACCTACTTTAGGCGTTATTAATTATAATAAAACAGGAATAATTTTGCCTAGTTATATAACTATGAGTGCAACAAATTTAGGAAAATTAGAAGGTTTTATAATACATTAACAACGCTGATGGGTGCGAAGGCGTTAATAAAAATGCAACACATTATATGCATTGGTAAAAGTATGACTCAGCCTATGCTTACGATTTGTTCTCACTGTGACCTATAAATACAAAATAGTGATAATGGCAATCTATTAGCTATTGCTCTAGGTTCAAAAGAAAAGTGTGACGACATGTTTAACTATTTAATCGCCTTGGGTGCAAACTGTGATAATGAGCTAGGACAAGATATATCTGACATTTTTCATAGTGCTTACTCTGTGATTTTGATGGTAATAAATTGTTTAATCACTATAAATAGTCTTCTCATCTAGTTTATTTAAGCTGTTAAACTTTTTAGTCTCGAAATATTTTTATACACCTAACTCTTGGTTATAGGTTATTAATGTGTCAAGGATGGTTATCGACATCCTATTTAAATGTTTTATGGAAAAACAAGCCTGCCCCGATAATGGTAGGTCAGACTGACAAGTGGTTGTCTCGTTTGCTGTATTTGAGTTTAGTTGTCAATGTCGAACAGACAGAACTTTATACTAGATCTGTTGTATTGGTCAGACATATTATTTGTCCATTTTATAACTAGATAACATGAGCCTATTAAGAGCGAAGTAATATATGAGCAAAATTAATGATGATCCACGAATAGATCCCCGTATAAAAAATGTTTTTGGCTCAGTAGCCATGGGTGGTGGACGTGATGTAGAAAGTCGAGAATCAGCACTAGAATCAGCCAATTCTGAAAGGGCAATCGCTACAAGGCAGCTAATTAGTGCATTTCTCGAACAGTGTGACACCGAGGAGATTGCACCGTCCGCAGGTTTGATAATCACCGATAAGACGTTTATATCTGAGCCTGATGGTAATACGGTTAATATTCAATTTATTCGTCCAGATAACACTGATATTTTGCCATGTGTTTACTATATCCATGGTGGTGGTATGGCCACCATGTCTTGTTATGATGGCAATTATAAAGCTTGGGGCAGGATAATGGCAGCACAAGGGCTTGCCGTGGCGATGGTGGATTTTAGAAACGCTTTAGTACCTTCCTCTGTGATTGAGGTGGCACCTTATCCTGCTGGGCTTAACGATTGTATATCGGGTTTGAAATGGATCAGTGTTAACAGCAAACTGCTTTTAATAGACCCATCGCAGATCATTGTATCTGGTGATAGCGGTGGCGGTAATTTAGCCCTTGCTGCTGCACTTCGGTTGAAAAAAGAGGGTGACTCTGAGCTTATAAGTGGAGTGTATGCGCTTTGCCCCTACATTTCAGGAAAATGGCCCACGCCAGAAAATCCGTCTTCAGTTGAAAATAATGGGATCCTCCTTGATTTGCATCATAATCAAGGTGCAATGATTTATGGAATAGAAGAGTTCCATAAGGGCAATGCTTTAGCTTGGCCAGGGTTTGCCACAGAAGATGATGTACGCGGTTTAGTACCAACAGTTATCAGCGTTAATGAGTGCGATCCACTTCGAGATGAAGGGATTAATTTTTATAGGCTGTTAATGCGAGCAGGCGTTAGTGCAAGTTGCCGCCAAGTGATGGGTACAATTCATGCTATTGAGGTTTTCCCCATTGCTTGTCCTGATATTAGCCGAGAGACAGCCTCAAGCATTGCGCATTTTTGCTTCAGCATTTCTCGTAGATCCTAGAAAATGCCACGGCTTATGAGCTTGCTCTGGAATTAATAACTCAAATCGGTGAGATAAAATGCAACAGTAAACTTATTGAGGTAATGGCTAAACAGTCAACAGGCAATATCGTTGGAAAAAAAGTGATAAGTAGATTATTCAATAAATTTACTGTTG
>CAZMDX010000034.1:0-4521 GCA_964564805.1 uncultured Pseudoalteromonas sp.
CAATATTCGCGAGCTAAATAAAGAATTGGACTGGCAATTTCCTACAGAAGGACCTAAAACCTTAAATGGGTTGATTTTGGAATATTTAGAAGATATCCCTGAGGCAAATATTAGCTTACGTATCGCCGGTTATCCGATTGAAGTACTAGAGATGAAGGACAATATGGTTAAGACTGTCCGCGTAATACCTGAATTTTATCGACGAGAAGAGTTAAATTATTCTGAGTAATTTAACTCTTCTCTTTTTCTCGATTACTTTTAATTTTATTTTTAAGAAACTCCACTTTTTCGTTTAAATTCGTCAGGCGCTCATATATGACCTGAAGTTCATCGTCGTGAGTAAGTTGCGATTTTTTTACATGGTATTCCAACGCTTGTCGCAAGACAGTTGGCAAACTTTTCTTGAGCATATTCAATATATCGGTTCAAAAGAAAGTTTTCTTAAGGCGAATTGAATACATTTAATTATATTTATACAGGATGATAAATACTTTCTATCTTGCCCGCGCCTGCAACAAGATCATAATTAATTGCTACCATACTCGATGTATCAAATAACATAGATTTTTTGTCAACATGCACTTCTTCTAAAAGGTAACTCACAAAAGGCATATGACTCACAATTAATACAACGTTTACTTTTGACTTATCTCTAAACAAAACCTTGATCAAATCATGAACAATTTTCGGATCACCATCGGGTATGACGTCTTCACAGACTTTGTTTCGTGTAACAGCAACCTTTTCGCAGAGTTGAGCGAATGTTTGACGTGCACGAATATAGCTACTGACTAAAGCGATATCGACTGGCTGATCTGCTCCGAGGTATGTGTTCAACCATCGACCTGCTGTACGAGCTTGTTTCTTACCTAATATGGTCAAGTTTCGCGTCTTATCCTGTGTTTGGAACCTTTCAGCTTCGCCATGACGCATGATGATTAATTTCATAATTCTCACGAAATTTATATTTAAAATATTACTTTATGTATCGTCTAATATAACAAAAAATATAATTAAAAATCTGTACCTTTAAAAAATTAGTTTATGCTTGAATATCTCTCAACTTAGGAAAAGAGAATTTTGCTTAAAAGTGCCTACGACAATCGCCAATATAACCACATTGAATTGGCTAATGGTCTTCGAATTCTGTTGGTCCAAGATCCAAATTGTGTGAAAAGTGCATGTTCGGTTACTTTTAATACAGGCCACTTCAATGATGACAAAGACTGCCATGGTATTAGTCACTTATTAGAACACATGTTATTTTTGGGTAACGATGATTTTATTGAACCCAACGCGTTTAATGATTTTATTGCGACCCATGGTGGAAGTATAAATGCGTTAACAGGCACAGAATACAGCAGTTTCTTTTATGAGATTACAGCTGAATATGAACAACAAGCCTTAACTCATTTGTATGCAATGCTCAGAAAACCTCTGTTTTGTGAAGCTTTAATCGAAAAAGAAATTAATGCTATCGACGCCGAGTTTTTATTAAAACAGAAAGATGACTTGAGGCGTCTCTATCAAGTACACAAAGAAACATGCAATCCGGAGCATCCTTTTAGCCAGTTTTCGGTGGGCAATCACCAAACCTTTGAGCCTTTTAGCCCGTTTCAACTGAAACAAAAATTAATCAGCATTTTTGAGCGCTTTTATCAACCTCATAATGCCTGTTTGTGTTTAATCAGTAATCAGAAACTGTCGGTAAGTGAAGTGTCTGTTCGTCAACTGTTTGACCATTGGCGATCAAACTATAAATTTCCAATCAAACCTCTACCATTGCTTTATCTTGAGCACAATTTAGGTGTTCAGATCAATATTTTACCTTTGCGAAAAGCACGAAGAATGATCTTAACCTTTGCACTTCCCGCACAGCAGACTCATTACAGAAGTAAACCTTTAAATGTTCTAAGCCATATTTTAGGTGATGAAGGTGAAGGGGGTCTATTACATTTCTATAAATTAAAAAACTGGGCCACAAACTTAAGTGCAGGCGGCGGCGTTGAAGGCAGTACTTTTAAGGACTTCAACGTAAACCTTCAATTGACAGATGAAGGGATAAAATACACCGATGAAATAATAACCGCTTTTTTCTCATATATACAATTGATGATGGAAAGCGGTATTGAGATGTGGAGAATCGAAGAAACGGCTGCTCTAAATCAGCTCATGTGGGATTTTCCTGACCAAGCTAAAGCGATTGACGAGGCTTCTCATTACAGTCTGGCAATGTTCGAATATCCGTCGCAACATCTGATTGCAGGAGATTACATTTTAGACAAACCAGAAGTGAATATAGTGATACAGATGTTAAACTATTTCTGCCCCAAAAATATGCGTATTAAAACCGTTAATCCCTTTGTTAAAACTACCCATAAAGCCAAGTGGTATGACACACCTTATAGTGTCGCTCCAATTGAATCGAATCGCTTAAAATCTTTTTTAAATGGAAATTGGCGGTCAAAATTTACGTTACCACAAGCCAATAAATTCTTGCCGCCTTGCAGACCAGAAAAAACTGTTGAACCTAAATTCACACTTCCTAAAAAAATTCTCAGTGAAAATGGTCTAGACATTTGGTACGGTCAAGATGATAAGTTTCATCAACCCAAGGGAGATTGCTTTTTAACTTTTGATTGTCAGGCAGTGAATGAGGGCATTCATGTCACAACAGCAAAAAGATTATGGGTCGCGTTGTTAAACGAGAAACTTAATCAAAAGTATTATCAAGCTAATCTGGCTGGTATGCATTTTCATTTTTACCCCCATCAGGGTGGGTTTTCCCTGCAAACCAATGGTTTTAGTGCCAATCAATTAAAATTTTGTACTAACCTGTTGACACAAATCGTTGTAAACAAGGATTTTTCTAGTAGCTTTTCTCAGGTTAAATCAAGACAGTATCAAGGTTTATCCAATGCCTTATTAAATAAACCCATTAACCGTATTTTTTCAAAACTATCTGTACTCATGCAACAACAAAACCATGCTCCATTAGAGATGGCTAAAGTTATGCAAAATTTAACACTAGACGATATAGCAGCGACCAGGGAAAAGTTACTTAGTCAATTTCATTTAGAAGGCCTGATGTTTGGTGATTGGGCCGCAGGAGATGCTTACAAAATAAGTGCAGATATCAAAGAGTTCAGAATGATGTTTGGAACATGTGACAAAATTCATAGAGGTGTAGCAGACATTCGGCATAATAAAACCATCTCTTATCAAGTAGAATGTCTGCACAAAGACCCCGCGGTTGTTATTTACTTTCAAGCGCCCGATGCGAGTCTAAAAAACATAGCATTGACCATATTGGCAGAACAATTATTAGCCACTCCTTTTTTTAATCAGCTTCGTACCGAACAACAATTGGGTTATTTAGTGGGAAGTGGTTACATTCCATACAATCAACACCCAGGTATAGGTTTTTATATTCAGTCACCTCATCACCCTGTTGAATACCTTATTGATGCAATCCATCTGTTTTTGCAAAAAATCGTCGAAAACATCCATCAATTTAGTCATGTATGGGATGCACTCAAAAAAGGAGTGATGAAACAATTAATGGAAAAAGACACTAATTTAAGTATGAAAAGTCAAAGGTTATGGATGGCTATAGGTAATCAAGATAATACTTTTACTTACAGTTTTCGAATGACTCAAACAATCTTAGATATTCATTTCTCTGAACTTAAAGCCTACCTTGTTGCACTGGTATCTCGACAAGGTTTTGGGGAGGCTATATTGTTTAGTTCGCAACAGCATGTCTCTGTAACGTCCCCAAACGAGGTGATAACAGATATTCAAAAGTTTAAATCAAACAGCCAATACCTTTGATATTTGAATAAATCAGTTAAAAAAACCGCAATCAATGTCTTTTCTTATTTAGCTGGTCGTTTTAACAGGATTAATACTTGTAGCCGCTGTATAAATTAGGCATATTGAGAACCGGCGATACGGATATGCCGTAGAAAAATTCTAACTATTATAAGGTAGTCTACTACCGCTACATGAGAAGTGCATATCCGCTATTTATTAACATTCCGCAGACAGGTGCTTTTTCTGCTCCTTGGACTTTTATCGGTTCATCATGCCCAATCTGCAAACAACGTTTTTGTTAAGTATTCCAAATCTGAAGGCTTAGTGCAAAATACAGTAACCAACAGCCTAGAAGATTCACATGGGTTTATGTGGTTTTCCACCTTTGAAGGTTTGAGTCGATTTGATGGATATGAGTTTAAGAACTATAAGCATTCCAGAAATGATTCCAATTCCTTACCGCATAATTTTACCAAAAAACTACTGCTAGATTCCCAAGAAAACCTTTGGGTTGCCACTAAAAACGGTCTGGCTAAATATAATCCGCTAAAGGATAACTTTACAAATTACAATAAAAATAACAGTCAGTTAAACAGTAATGACATTTTTGCTATTGCTCTTAGTAAAGACGGTGATTTGTTGGTTTCTACTGCTGCAAACCTATACCTTTACGATGATTTAGCTGACTCATTTTTACCTTTTACA
>CAZMDX010000035.1:0-4967 GCA_964564805.1 uncultured Pseudoalteromonas sp.
TGGAAATATCCAAGCCTGTGATCTGACTAATACCTTTGCGTTCTATATCATCTAGTGTAAGAGATAAATCCATCAAAAGATTACCAAGAATAACTACCTTTGCCGCAGCGTCATACCCTTCGACGTCACCTCTAGGATCCGCTTCAGCATATCCAAGTTCTTGAGCCTGTTTTAGGGCAACATCATAGTCAGTTCCTGAGGACATCTCGCCTAGTATATAGTTTGTTGTACCATTCAGTATTCCCTGGATTTTAGTTATTCCTGCTGCTAATAACATTTCCTTACCCAAATTTATTGAGGGTGTTCCGCTCATTACTGTGCCTTCAATACCTATTTGAACATTTTTACTCAGCGCTAATTTATGTAGTTCAGGAAAATGCAGGGCAACAGGTCCCTTGTTTGTCATAGAAACATGCATGCCATTATTGAGTGCTTGCTTAACATGGCTTAGTGCAGGCTCTCCTGTTTTGAGATCTGTAAAAGCCAGCTCTACCAATATATCAGCCCCACTATTGTTGATCGTCTCAATGGCATTCCATCCAGTTACAGGAGCAGCAGTACTTTTTAAATCCCCATACTCTTTGAGGTCAGATAATAGAACTTCAGGATCTAAACCGTTAGCATCTGCAATGCTACCTTTATAAAGGTCACACACGGCTACAATACTTAATTCGATGCCAAACTTGTTACTTAACAATTCGTTCTTTTCACTAATGATTTTGGTTAGCCCTTGGCCAACATTACCAAAACCGATTATTGCCAATTTATATTTTTTCACTACATATTCCTTAAGCTTTGTATTTTTAAGTTAATAAATGTTTTTTGGACGACCTTATTTTCATAAATTAAAACAGTAAGTTTTTACATCGGTCATTTCTTTGATCGCACTCATAACTCCTTCTCTGCCAACACCGGATCCCTTCACTCCTCCGAATGGCATGGCATCGATGCGATAATCACTACTATCATTTATCATTACTCCACCACAATCCAACGCATCTGCGAGCTCGAAAGCCACATCGAGGCTGTTAGTAAATACGCCTGCTTGTAGGCCAAAATCTACATCATTCGCTTGTGCTATTGCTTCTTGCTTATCAGAAAACCGATACAAAATAGTAACTGGACCAAACACTTCTTCTTTGGCAATCACACAATCATTACTCACATTTGACATAACTGTAGGCTGGAAAAAGTTCCCTACTCTTTTTCCACCACATAATAACGTTGCGTTTTTTTCAATAGCATCTTGGACCATTGCCTCAACTTTATGTGCTGCTTCGACGTTAATCATTGGACCCATTTGGGTATGCTCAGAAAGTTTATCTCCCATGGAAATAAGCGCTGCACGTTGACAAAATTCGGTTGAAAATTTTTCAAACATCTCATCTTGAATATAGACTCTTTGGACATGTAAACAGTTTTGACCTGCAGCTGAAAAAGCGCCACTGACACATGCTTCCATAGCCATCTCGAAATTTGCATCATTCATGACGACTACAGGGCAATTACTTCCAAGCTCCATTGATATTTTCTTGAGTCCAGCGAGTCCTATGATTCTTTCACCTACCGTTTTTCCGCCTGTAAAAGAAATCATATTAACCCGGGGATCTGACACAATGGTGTCACCTATATTAGCGCCATAACCTGTTACTAAGTTTAAAACACCCTTTGGTAAAGTCGTTTCGTTAAACAGTTCTACCAGCATTTGAGCCACAAGAGGGGTTTCATGGTGAGGCATCAGTATCACTGAGTTACCTGCTGCTATTGCAGGGCCTACTTTATGAGCAACTAAGTTTAAGGGGTCATTAAATGGGGTAATGGCAGCAACAATGCCCAGAGGTATTCTGCGATAATAGCCAAACCTATTTTCTGAACCGGGGGCTTGATCAAAAGCAATGGTTTCCCCCGTTAATCTGCGCGCTTCTTCAGCGCTAATACGTATAGTATTTACAGCCCGAGACACTTCTTTTCTGGCCTCAGTTATTGTTTTAATACCTTCACAGGCAATCATTTGAGCAAACCGCTCTTTTTGATTTTGTAAGTTATCTGCAACGTCATTAAGTACTGACATTCGCATATTGGCAGACAGTTTCTTAGCTTCTTGGGCACCTAATACCGCTGTATCAATGATTGATTTTACGTCACCTATACAGTTGTTAGCCACTGTTCCAACTAAGCTCCCATCCTGTGGGTTCAATACTTGTATTTGTGACTGAACACTCTCTGTATTTAATTGAGGGGGTAGCTGAGGGGTTAGCTGAGTGTCTGGCGTTTGAGTATGTATGCTGCGCATGGAGGAATTTCCCAATTAGTATTACATTAAACTGAGATTATTCTATCTGGGTAGTATGATTTTTATAAATCTATTTATTAATTTTATATTTATTTTTGGCGCAGATATGTATTAATAACGATATAATTAAATCATATTTAGATGGAGGATGGATATGACAATGAAATTAAGTAAGCACGATCTAAAAATATTAGAATTGTTGCAAATAGATGCAAAAACTAGCATAGAAAGATTGTCTGAGGAGGCTGGATTATCAACAGCTAGCATACAACGTCGATTAAAGGCATTAAGGGATAACAAAGTGATCTCGGAAGAGATCGCAGTGCTTTCACCTAGTTCAGTCAACCAATCAATGACCTTCATCATTTCGGTACAGCTTGATAGAAATTATATCGATTGTTTTAACTATTTTAAAAATAAAGTAAAAAATAATACCAGCGTACAGCAATGTTACTACATTACAGGCGAAGCAGATTTTCTATTGATAGTGACGGCAAAAGATATGGATAACTTTGAAGAATTTACTCAATTATTCTTTTTTGGTGATAGTGCTGTAAGACATTTTAAAACGTCTGTTGTTATGGGAAGAACAAAGGTTAGCTTAGCATTGCCTCTCAACAGTGTAGATGTAGGATAAACTTCTTTATTTCAGGTGGCTTAAATTACTGACAGGTTAACTATTTTTAACCGTATAGCTGACTGACAGAGCCGTCTTTAAATCAGCACTGATGTTGGTTAAAGGGGCAAAATTACGCTGATCCGGAGACGATGGGCGGCGATTAGCAAGAGATGTACAACCTGGTCTCTTCAAAATTGAGATTGTTAAGTTAGTGATGGGCAGGTACCCTGGGAGAATACCTGCCCAAAGAGCGATGTTAGGCAAAGACCAATCGACCTAACATTGAATTATATTAATCTAAATAATAATCATTATCAATAGCGTTAATTGCTTTTTTTACATCACATTCCAGACCTTGAATATATACTTTCAGATATCTAAGCAATAACTCCTATTTTTTAATCTTAAAATACCTTCACTCACTGTGTGTTGTGAATTGTGCTACTGACTGGTTATTCGTAAACGTAGTGAGTCAGTCCACATTTTAGGAACATAATAGTCTTCGCTAGATTTTGACGGTTCGGCTTCGTTATTGCTTAGTCTTCACATTACTTAATTCACAGAATCCTTTAGTTGAAAGAGAATCATTAGTATTTGCAATAAAGCTTTATATAGATATAATTTGGAATATTAAAAACTTATATCTTTAAATAAGTGAAAGGACAAAAAAATAGCATGATAGGTGAACTGGATACTCAAAATCTTTCCGAAAATGAACGACTATTAATGAGTAAAGGAGTGAGGATCACCAAACCTCGCTTATTGATATTAGAGCTACTACAACAATCTTGTACGCAACATTTTAGTGCAGAAGAACTTTACAGACTATTGATTTCTAAGGGTGGAAAAGTAGGTCATGCCAGCATTCATAGAGTGCTCACTGAATTTTGTGCGGCTGGCATTGCTGTAAGGCATAGCTTTTCTCCCAACAGGATGATTTACGAATTATCGACACAAAACGACCATGACCATATGGTCGATATTCATTCGGGCCAAGTTATAGATTATGACAGCTGTGAATTAACTCAGCTTGCTAAAAAAATTGCCCAAAGGCAAGGGTATGAGTTAACTGACAAAATGCTGGTTTTGTATGTTAAGAAAGTTTTGAGCTAATAATTCAAGACAAGAATACAAATAGTATTGATTCTCATTTATATATTAATTATAGTGAACACGTTAGATAAATTTATGTCCATTTTTAATTCGAGGGAAACATGCTTAAAACCAAAAAGAATTTATTATCAGTTGCCATAGTTGCTGCCACATTTGGATTAACAGCCTGCGGTGGAAGTTCTAGTGATCCTGTGCAGCCACCACCACCACCACCGGTCAATAGTGCACCTACAGACATAGCCTTGTCTGTCAGTAATGTTTCAGAAAATGTGACAGGAGCCACTGTTGGCGATTTATCAGCAACCGACGCTGATGCATCAGATACCTTCACTTATGCTGTGAGCGATGATCGTTTTGAAATAGATGGTGTGACACTTAAATTAAAAGCGGAAAATGCACTGAACTTTGAGCAAGAAGAAAACGTTACTTTGAGTGTTACCGTTACTGACAGCGCAAGCGCCACTTTCAGTAAAGACATAACCGTCGATGTTGATGACTTATTAGATTATTACGACTTTGAAAGTAAAAATATGCCTGGAGAGTCCGCGGTTAGTTATAGTGGTCAAGTGGCTCGTCAAATACTGATCAATGATTTATCCAAATTTATTGGTGCAGAATTAAGCGATGCAACAGCGTTCGACACCAATGGCTCTTTTGCAAATCGTGAAGCGGTAATGGATTCGCTTAATTCGTATTTTGATGTGGCTGATTACAGCGTGGCTTCACAACGTACGATTTTAACAACCACGACTCCTGGTGCTCAAACTATTTTGGCTGACATATCAAGCTCTTCTAAAAACTTAGTGGGTAAAATTGCTGGTAGAGATGCTAAAGGTCAACATAAAGATTGGACTACTGAGTTTGAAGGTTGGGGAATCAAAGGTTCTACAACGCCTGAACAGCTGGTTCGTATATTCTTCGGCATGTTGGCAGATAATGCCC
>CAZMDX010000036.1:0-14099 GCA_964564805.1 uncultured Pseudoalteromonas sp.
TACCATCCTGGTGACCACACTGTTTAGCGTCAGATACTTGGTTTTCTATCTGTATACAGCAAGCTCCGGCTTCAATGAGTTTTTTAGCAAGTAAGTAAGTCGCTTCTTCATTTCCGAATCCTGCATCAATGTCAGCGATAATTGGCACAACATGAGTTTCGTAATTATCAATAGACTCTTGTATTCCTGCAGTATCACCACCGTTTTGTTTGGCGTCATCCAGTTGTCTAAACAAATCACCTAATTCACGGGCATCGGCTTGGCGTAAGAAGGTATATAGTTCTTCTATTAATGATGCTACCGAGGTTTTTTCGTGCATGGACTGATCTGGAAGTGGACCAAACTCTGAACGTAAAGCTGCAACCATCCACCCAGATAAGTATAAATAGCTCTTATCAGTGGTACCTTGATGTTTTTTTACTGCCAACATTTTCTGTTGACCAATAAAACCATGCCAACAGCCTAATGATTGGGTATATTGGCTTGAGTCAGCATCATACTCTTGCATGTCTTTACGCATAATAGCGGCAGTGTATTTTGCAATATCTAACCCAGTTTTAAAGCGATTTTGTGCTTTCATACGAGCAGCATAATCTGGATTGATTGCATTCCAAGCACCTGCTTTGGTCGATCTTAGTTGTGCAATCTGTTTAACATCGTTTTGATATTGTGACATGTGAATATTCCTATAACAGTAAGGTAAAAAATATAACAACCGATAAGAACCTGTGGGCTGCTGTTGCTAAACATCCTATATAGGTAAACGCCATATTTATAATCTATATAAAATATCTTCGTCATAGTTTGTGTGAATGTTAGTGCCTGATAATAATCTGTTTATCAGGTATTTATGTTTTGAAGCGCCAACTGTTGGTAGAATGTACAAGTATTTTTTGATGTATTTTTGTTGTAAATAAATTAACCAGAGAGCGTGTATGTCCAAGCTAATGTCTTCAATTGATCAGCGCACTAAACTAGTCGGTGAAAACAGACTCGAGTTGCTTATGTTTAAACTGGGTTCACGACATACCTTTGCTTTGAATGTGTTTAAGATCAGAGAAGTCATTACTGTCCCTTTTATGAATCAAATACCCGGTTCTCATCACAACCTTTCAGGCGTAACTAACTACAGAGGTTCTTCCATACCAGTCATCGATCTTCGTGCTGCGATTAAAATTACCAATAATGAGTACGCGTATGAAGCTGTCAATGTGATCATCACTGAGTACAATCGCAGTGTACAAGGATTTTTGATTGGGCAAGTTATGCGTATTGTTAATACTTCATGGAGTGACATTCAACCTCCACCATCATCGGCGGGTAAAAATAACTTTTTAACAGCCATTACTCAGGTTGATATTGATGGTAAAAATGAGTTAGTTGAAATTATCGATGTAGAAAAAGTGTTATCTGAAATTGTCGAATACGATACTACCATCTCAAAAGGTATATTAGATGAAGATATCGCCGCCCACCTTAAAGGTAAAAAAATATTAGTAGTGGATGACTCGGCTACTGCTCTTTGGCAAATAAGAGAGACACTTAGTCAGCTAGGACTAGAAATTATCGAACTGAAAAATGGCTTAAAAGCGTTGAACCTTTTAAAAAGCTGGGCTGATGAGGGTAAAGTAGTCACTGACGAAATATTGATGATGTTTACGGATGCAGAGATGCCTGAAATGGACGGTTATCGTCTTACCGCAGAAGTGAGACAAGACCCTCGAATGAGTGACCTTTTCATTGCACTTAACACATCATTAAGTGGTAGTTTTAACGATGCAATGGTAAAAAAAGTGGGGTGTAATCGCTTTATTTCTAAGTTTCAACCAGATTTGTTAGTGGACGTTGTTCAACAAAGAATGCGTGAAATCCTCGATGCTAACAGTTGATGTTGGTTAATAAAATTTATAAACCTTCATTTTTTGTTCACGTAAGTCATTTATAATAAGTTAAAAATACACATCCTCTTAATACTTGGCGCGAGGTCGACAGGTATTTTTTATTCACTTTTCATCATTGGAGACCAGATGAAGCAACTTGCGACTCTTTTACTAGCGGCATTATGCCATTCTGCATTAGCTACTTATTCACCTAAAAATATTATTATGATTGTAGGTGACGGCATGGGCCCATCCTATACCACTGCATATCGTATGTACGCAGACGATCCGAACACACCTGAAGTCGAAGCTACAGTGTTTGATAGATTATTAGTAGGTATGGCAAGTACACACCCTGATATGGACACAGGTTATGTGACCGATTCAGCTGCGAGCGCCACAGCGCTAGCAACAGGTGTGAAAACTTATAACGGTGCGATTGGTGTAGACGCTAACAAAAAGCCTGTTCAATCAGTGTTAGAGCTAGCCAAAGAACAAGGGCGTAAAACGGGTATAGCTGTTACGTCACAGGTTAATCATGCTACGCCTGCAAGTTTTGGTACTCATAATGAGAGTCGTCAAAATTATGATCAAATAGCGGATAGTTATTTTGATGAAAAAACGAATGGTCAGTTTGTTCTGGACGTAATACTAGGTGGCGGATGGAAGTATTTTATCCGCGAAGACCGTAATTTAGTCGAACAATTTAAAGCCGCTGGTTATCAATATGTCGATGAATTAACCCAACTGGACACAGTAAAAGCGGGCACACCTTTGTTAGGTTTGTTTGCTGATTCAGGCATGCCGTGGGCACTAGATAGTGCCAATCAGATGCGGCTTCCCATGTTAACAAAATCCGCGATACGTCAGTTAGAAAATGAACAAGGATATTTTTTACTTATCGAAGCCAGTCAAATTGATTGGGCGGGGCATGGAAATGACATCGGATCCGCCATGGCTGAGATGCATGATCTAGCGGTAACCTTAGAATGGCTAGAGAAATATATTGTAAAAAATCCTGACACGCTGTTGGTTGCTACTGCCGATCATAGCACCGGCGGCTTGAGCATTGGTGCTAATGGCAATTATAGTTGGAGCCCTAAATGGTTAAAAAATCTAAAGGCTTCACCCGCCGAAATTGGCGCACAATTAATTGCAACCAAAGACAGAGGTGTTTTGGCTACTGATTTATTAGGGTTTGAGTTGACCTTAGAAGAAATATCCAGCTTGAGTGTGATTGAATCTGATAAACCTAGACCTTTCCACAACGCGATTTCTAAGATTTTAGATAACCGTTCAAATACTGGCTGGACAACTTCTGGACATACCGGTGTTGACGTACAAATCTTTGCCAAAGGATTGGGCAGTGAGCGCTTTCGGGGTCATTTGGATAACACTCGTATTGCTCAAACCGTGTTTGAATTGTTACGGGTCGAAAAATAGCTGTTATCTGCAACATTTTGTTGGCACTTCTAGCAAAAGTGCTGACTAATACCCAGTTAATTCAATAAATCCGACCCCAGAATGAGAGCCTGAAACCACCGTTCCTCCCTCATAATATGAAAATAACCCTGGGTTCCACTGATTGATTTGCATGGGTGCAACCTGAATATCGACCTCATACTTGGGTAATTGAATCGACCAGTACAAGGGTAGCAAGCGCCCTTCCACTTTATCTCGCCTCGTTATATTTCCTTGAATATCTGCTTCAGCTAAATGTACGACGGTTCCATTTTTTTTCACTAAGGTCCCAGACCAATAGTCTTCAGCTTGCTCGTGACGCATATTAAATAACATCAACTTAGATCCGTCGTTAAAGTGAATAGAAAACCAATCCCAGCCTTGTGCCTGAGGGCTCAGGTATTGAGATGTCCATTCGTGATCAAACCACGCATTGCCTGTTACCTCAACTATTCCACTAGCGAGTTCAAGTTGTCCAGAAACTTGAATATGTGGCTGGCTATAATAATATGATGCTTGCTCTGAATTTCTCAGTTTACGACTAAACCCTTGCTCACCATGCTTTAGAAAAGGATTATCAGTCGTAAAGTTCAAGTTAACTTTAATCTGACTATCGATAGTAAATTCAAGCGTGGATGGAAACATATTGGATGACTGCGAAAGCCACTGCCAATCGTCAATAAACGCATTGAATGGAGCTGTCGATATGCCTGCATTACCTACGCCACCGCGAGCAAAACGTTCTTCAAACCAAGCCTGTTTGCCATCTCTTAAACCCACATGACCCATGTATTGCTGAGCATCTGCCCAAGGAGTATTTTGGGTGTCACTAGCAAACCGAAATAGAGTCCATTGCAGTGCGTAAGGATTATTTTTTTGGTCAGTTAAATTAGCTGTGATGTACCACCACTCCACCGCATATTCGGGGTGACTCCTGTGATCAAATGGAAACGTAATATTGTACCCCGGCAATACGTTAGCAAAAGTTTGGGTAGCGGTCTTAGTTTCGACACTATTGAACGGTGTTTGCTGCTCTACTGGATAACGACTTAAGCCAGAAAAAATCGAATTTTCATTTTTTACCTTATCAGTCTCATCGACTACATCAGGGCTGACATCAGATTTTTCAGAGCAAGCTGTGAAACCTGTCACCAATATTAACAAAAATAAATACCTGATTAGAAACTCAAACACTTTATATCCTCAACTAATTTGCGACGACTCAATTTATAAAGAGGCAACGCGACAACGATCACAATTAACAGGATACTCATTATTCCAGCTGAGAATAGTTTAGAAGGGGTGATCAATATTGGGTAACTCCAACTGAATGCTTGTACGTTAATTAAGTTAATCAACAGCCAAGTTAAGCCGATCCCAAAGGGCAATGCTACCAGACAAGCCAATAAACTGAGCAAGGTGTACTGGATAAGTGATAAACCAGTCATTTGATAATTACCTACACCCATGCTTCTTAAGAGTGCTCTTTGAGGTCGATTATCCATATCGATCATCAACACTGAGGTGGCTAAAGATAATGCCGCGACTAATAACGTGACGATGTTTAAGCCATCTGTAATCACAAATGTACGCTCAAACGTTTTCATTGATAACGCCAATAATTCACGGGTTTGTATCGAACTTACCTGATCGGATATTGAAGATGATGCTAGTTGGTTGGCAAATAAGCTCTGTTGCTGCTCGGATGCAAAGTGCAAAGCAAATAGGGTGGTATTGGCTTCATATTTGTCAAAATAATCTAAATCCAGCATAGCTTGCGCCTTTTGATTACCGTAATCATAGTATATACCCACTATCTGTTTAGTTTCAGATTGTCCGGGCTCAGTATAAAAACTTAACGTTTCTCCCAGTGCTAACCCATGACGTAAAGCCAATTGCTGATTAACCAACACTCCTTGCCCTGCAGAAAATATTTGCCAAGCATTAGTTTGTCGCTCAGAAAATAACATTGCGGCTCGATAGAGGTCAGAACTGGGGTAAGCTCTAAGTTCTATTTTTGTTTGTTTGGTTGGTTGATTATTTAGTTGATTGATCGTTTGGCTCTGTGACGTATTAATTAAAAGTGCATCAATACCTTTACGTTCGACTACATCCAGATTCATTTCTTGCGTGGCTAACCATTGAGTAAAAACCTTCGGTGTTTGAGTCGAAACATACTGATCCGCTACCAAGCGCTGTTTTAACCATTGATTTGTGGCTTGACGAAAACTATCCACCATCAAATTCATACCAACATTACTGGTTAGCGCAATAAAAAAAGCACAACAGGCGATTTTGCTCTTCTGCGACAAACGTACACCATCTGCAGCCAACCAGCGAAGTAATACACATTGCTTTGGCAAACATTGAAACAACGTGTTCAAGCTCTTTGGCACCGCGTAAATAAGTAGGCTACAGCCCGCAAATATGCTTGTGGCGATAGCACCAAAACTCATCAACATGCCTGTAGTGTGATAACCTAAAACAACTGCAAGGCAACCCAGTGCAATGCTGGCATATAACCATGAAAAGTGGGTTGAGCCAGTATTGACCGAAAAATCACGCAAGGAAAGCTTAGTGTTCAGCTGCCACATAGGCAAAATGGCAGCTGCTGCTGCTCCCAAAAAACATGCCAAAAAACATTGTAACATCAACGTTACGAAGGCTACTTGGGTGTAGCCTATGCGAACATCAAACAAACTTTGTAGGGTCAGTGATACCATAGGCGAAGCCAATTGTGCCAAAAATATTCCAGCGATAGCCCCGAGCGGTGCGCAAAGTAAGCTGATTAATACTAACTCTGTACCTTGGGCCCAATATATTTGTTTTCTTGATATCCCCAGCTGTCGAGCAATTCGCAGATTTTGCCAGCGCTTCATGATCAATAAGTGTAATGCGTTCATGACCACAAACATACATACGACAAACATCAAACATGCCATAGCTAAAAGGTTAAGGTGAAAACTGCCGGTGAGCTGCTGTGCTTGTTCGCCAGTATTGATGTTTTCAAGTTGAAGGTGTTTAGGTAATGCGGCTTTTAGTACATCTGTGGCGCTATTATTCATTCCTCCAACTACCAACAGTTCGCTAATTTTTTGAGTACCTAGTAGTTTTTGTAATTGCCCAATGTCCATAACGACCTCTCGGCCTAAGCCATCAATATCGCTAATTGCAAGTTGTGGTAACAATTGCTTGTTTTCTAAAGACAAAATTTGCCCATTAGCGAGATTTATCTCGGATGCAAAATCTTGATGTATCACACTAGCAAAAGGTGGGGTCCACAATTGGTTAAGTTGTTGTGTTGAGGTACCTGAACTGTTTTGTTCATCCAGTGCTGTATTTCTATTGGAATAACTGAAAATTGAAAATGTATCTATACCCAATAATGATAATCGCTGAGTTTTGCCCGATACAGTGTCAATAATGTTCTGTGAACTACGTAACACTGGGATAAGTTGGGTAAAGCCCAAACGACGAAGTGAAGTGAAATCTTGCTTGATTAATGAGTGGCCACTTCGGGCAGTGATGCGTTGCTCGACTTGTTGTAAGAATGGTTGATTAGCAGATGCATAACTATTTTTTGCGGCACTATTGATCACTAAAACTGCACTCAGACCAGCACATGCTGTGATTAATGCAATCAAGACCAGTAATACGCGTAACGTATTATGCTGGTAACTTGCCCAAATAAGCTTTAGTAAAGGAATCATTATCAGGTTGAAATACAGTTTTGTGAATTACTTGTATTTTGATTTAGAACAGCTTGTAGCTGTCCTCGCTGCAACAATAAACGGGTATCAGCAAAGGCAGCTACTTTTTGGCTGTGTGTCACAACGACTAATGTTAGCCCTAATGTTTTACATAATCCAAATAATAGCTCAGTCACTCGTTGGCTGTTGTTATCATCTAAGTTTCCAGTGGGTTCATCTGCCAACACTAAACTAGGTTTGTGGGATAAGGCGCGGGCAATAGCCACTCTTTGTTGCTCTCCACCAGATAAATTAACCGGCAGTTTGTTTTTGTGTGAGCTCAATCCCAATTGTTTTAATAAATCGCTGTGATATTGGTCGATTGGCAAACCGTTGAGTCTAGCTGGAAAAGTAATATTGTCCCACACAGATAAGCAGTCAATTAAATTAAACTGTTGAAAAACGATGCCTAGATGTTTTTTTCGAAACTGATCAGCTTGTATCTCACTCATAGTATTGAGTGCCAAACCCGCCACATTAACCTTACCCTTATCAGCATTGTCTAGAGCCGCGAGAATGTGGAGTAAAGTCGACTTACCTGATCCAGATTCACCGCTGATAGCTACAGACTGTTTAGCTGCAAGAGTAAAATCCAGTTCGTCTAGAATGTTTTTGTTCGAGTGTCCATCAGTAATTTGTTTGATTAAACCGCTAACTTGGATCATCTGTGCCTTAATATATGTATGTACAAGGTAACAATAATACGATGAAGCGGAGTATTAGTTCTAAACGTCGGCTAAAAATTTCTCAAGCTCTTCACCGGTTAGTTTTTTAATCTGTGAGAAAATGAACCACAGCGCTGCCATCAACATCAGCATACTCGGGATCACAATCACGGGATAACTTAAAGCCGTCATTCTGCCTAATTCTTCGGTATATTCAGACGTACCAGGAGCACTGATTAAAATAACCTTAGCTAAAATATAATTGAGTGCCGCGGACAAGAAAAAAGAAGCGGCGACAATATAAGAACTAATTGCCATTTTTTTCTCAAAAAGTTCGCTGGTTCCAGCATTTGCTAAGGATTGATTAAGATTTTTCCAATTAATAATTTGTTCATTTAGTACAAACACTTTTAATAAAGGCTTGCTAGTTCTTTGGGTAATCAAAACTGCAATACCAATAATAGCGGGTATTGTTGCTTCTTTAATCGCAATATATTCAGCAGGTAGTTCTAACAAACTTATACCGCCTGTTAAGAAAACACTGACAATACCTAGTACTGAAAATGGATTGATTTTAGCGGTTTGTTTGAGATCCCAAATGCCAAAACCTATAGGAAAAATCAGCGCAGCTACAATGCTCCAAGCAGGCCCCAAATATTCATCACTGCTTAGATTGGTTAAAATCAGCACTGGGATAATAATGTTAAAGGCTAGATTACCTAGCAGACCTGTTTTTTTTTGTGGTTGAGCGTCGGGCATTGTTTACCTATTGTCATGCATATTTATGCTTGTGAGTATTATATTCGTATTCTAAGTTTAGAGCGATGGTTTTGCCCATAATTTTGCTGCCACTAATCCGGCAATAAAACCGAATAAGTGTGACTCCCAAGAGACAAAGGGGCTGGAGGGTAAGATACCAAAAATAAGTCCACCATAAAAAAATGCCACCAACACTGAAATTATAATGAGTTTAAATTTACCACTTAAAAACCCTGCTAAAACTAAATAACCAAAATAACCATATATGATACCACTAACACCTATGTGCGTGGCTGGTCGGGCAAATAGCCAGACCAACAAACCAGAGGTGATCATGATCCATAATGTTATTTGTAGGTAGCGCTTTAACCCATACTGCAGCAATAAATAAGTGAATATACACAGTGGTATAATATTCGAAAAATAATGCTGCAGGCTGCCGTGCACAAAAGGTCCTAAGATAATGCCTCTGAGTCCGGGTACATACCTAGGAATGGTACCTAACTGACTGAGCAGACGTCCAGTGAACAAATTGATTATTTCAATCGCACTAAACAGCATAAAAACAGCTAATACTAAACGTATATGTTGATTGTTACTCAAAGGTTTAATGATGGAATTCATAATCTAATAATACGTAGTAGAGACCAATAAAGTCATTGTGACTGAAAAAACTTGCAAAAGTCATGTCAAATTGTCACAAAATAATATGTGGCAAATAACGTGACATATCTTGAGTAATGGGTGACGAATCTTCTCTTACCGAAATACCTGCCGCCTGATCATTGACTAACCACGAACCTATCAAGGTATGATTATTACCGAATTGAGGCAAAGGATAATAAGCTTGATAGATAAAACCTTCTTCACCATATGGACCATCAGCATGTAACACTGTTTTTCCATTCTCAATAACGCTGATATTGGCTCCTTCTCGAGAAAAAATTGGTTTTTTAACCAATTTAGTTTCAGTCGCCTTACCTAATTCATCTTCAAAATAAGCGGGTAACAGATTAGGGTGATTAGGGAATAATTTCCACAACATCGGCATCAAGGCTTTGTTTGATAATATCGATTTCCAGATCGGCTCAAGCCAATTGACCTGAGCAGGTCCTATAGACTGTCCAAACTCTTCGCGTTGCATAAATTCCCATGGGTAGAGTTTAAATAAGGTTTCAATTTTGTTGTTTTGTAAATCACTAAAGCTGCCACACTCAGCAAGACCGATATCCTCTATAAATACAAAGTCGTTGAGTAACCCTGACTCTTTGGCGCAGTCTTGTAAATACTGAACTGTGCCTCGGTCTTCATCCGTATCCTGGCAACAAGCGAAATGCATATGATTGACATTGTAATGTTTGCCGATAACGGCTAATTGATGCACTAGCTTTTCTTGTAACGAATTAAATTGATCTGCTTGTTTGCCGATTTTACCTGCATTAACCTGTTCTTCCAGCCACAACCACTGCCAAAATCCTGATTCATACAAAGATGTGGGTGTATCAGCATTATTTTCATATAATTTAGCTGGCCCCTTACCATGGTAAGCAAAATCTAAACGTGAATAAAGACTAGGATTTTGATTTTTCCATGAGTGAGCAATTTGCTGCCAAAAGTGTTGTGGAATTTGAAATTTTTCCAGTAATTCTTGAGAGTTGACAACTTTATCCACTACAGCCAAACACATTTTATGAATGTCTTCAGTGGGTGATTCTAAGTCTCGCTCAATTTGTTCGAGTGAGAACTGATAATAAGCTGATTCATCCCAGTACGCTTTGCCTTGCATAGTATGGAATTTAAAGCCAAACTCTGCGGCCTTTCTTTTCCAATTGACCCGTTCTGGGATGGCAACTCTTAGCATTGAAGCAACATTAATTTAATGTCGCTCACGCAATATGGTGTGCTTAAAAACGCAATTAACCACCCCAGCCACCTCTCCTAGAGCTGTTGCCCCAACTAGATTTAGCTCGAACACTGCTACCAAATCCACCGCGACTGATAGTTTTATTCACAGTCGGTTTGGGTTTTAATGCCTTTTCACTAACACGCATAGTTCTGCGGCGATTATCGCCAAAGTCTTGGCCACCTGCACCCACCCATCTATTTCTGTAAGATGAGTTTCTAGAGAAAGAAGTAAACATAGGCTGAGAGGAATATCCTCTTGGCGACATTAAATTACTTAACATGTACCCTGCCATAAATGGCATGAAAAATGACCCCGATTCATTTCGAACAACATTGCACTGGTTGTTGCCAAACTCAGACTCACAATCACGCTGACTATTATATTTGGGGCCTGTACGTTCGGCTTCTTTCAGGGCATCTTCATAGGCTGTTTTGCATTTTTCGGCAAACTCAGGATTTGCATTAGTACAGTCATCTATACTGGTAAATACCGCAGCTTCTTGTTGTTTATCACCACAAGCGGTAAGAAAAATTGCTGCAACACCTAATGCTAGAGGTTTAACACTAAAGCTTTTGCGCATATTCGTCAGGTTGATGGTCTTCGAACGCTTGGTCTTATTGGATTGCATAGGGCTCTCCTAGTAACTCATACAAGCCGCATTAAGCAGCCCAACAGAAATTGAAACCGCTGCCAAAATAGTTCCTGCGGATACTTCATTTTTATCAATTCTGTCAGCGATTTTAGGCATAAAAGTAAAGCGTAATAAAGCAAATGCGAGTGATTGAGCAATAATTGCCACTACACCCCACACAACAAAATCAATTAAAAACTCTGAATTGGCTACAGCACCTGCTAATGCGATGCTAAAACCGATAATAGCACCACCAAAACCTATAGCTGCGGCTTGATTCTTATGCACTTTAACTAATTCCCACTCATCATGAGGAGTAACAAAGGCATACACTATTTTGAATACAAACAATAACAAGATTGAAACTGCAAAATACAGCGCAAAATTGCCTAAGCCTGATATTGAATTTATAATTGTGTCCATTATTTATCCTTTTTTATACTGGGTGGTATTAAATTGAGCGAACTATAGTGATTGATTACTATCCGTTAATCGTGATATCGGCTTGACCAATATTAAAGCCTGTACTGATAACCAAGCACCGATCAAAATTATTATTCACTAACTTCTCCTCAGCTGTGACCAGTAAGGTTTCTGTTTCGTCACCTTCAAGCTGACGTTCATATAACATTACAAACTGGTCGGTTTCGCTTGTGTCACCATCTTGTTCATAGGTTTTTTCAGTCATAGCGACAGGGGGAGATTCATCTCCTACTGCATCCCAAACCCGCTGATATTCTTCATCTTCAAGCTGATAAACGGGTTTTGATACGCCCGAGGCAATCATTTCTTTCCACTGGGCTTCTGAGCCGATGGTTTTTGTTTCGTAAAAATACCATAACTTTACGTCTGTGATGTGATTTTCTGTATCGCCACCATCTAAGATAACCTGCAAGAAGGCATCATCATCGGTGTAAAAACGCAGAATTTTACCACCGGTATCTAAGTTTACCTCACCTACTGCTTGAATAAGGTGCTGACTCGCTGCTTTTTCAATCATTAGTTCTGGCTCAATTAATCGCAACTTAAGAGGATCGAGCTCAAAAGAACCACCTAAATAAAGCCCCATAATCTCAGGTGCTTTAGGTTTTTTTTCTGTCTTTTTTTTACCAAATAATTTACTAAACATAAGGGGCCTATTTACCTTTCAACGAAGTCGTGCCAGAGCAAATCAATAATACGCTCATCAGCAATATAAAATATTTTGTCACCAGGCAAGAGCATTAAATCTAAGTCTGGGTTGACTTGGATATTTAACTTTTCTTCTGCTTTGGACATACCAATTAACGTAGCACGGTATTTACGTTTGAGAATTTCAAAAATATGTTCAACTTTTATTGGTGGAATATGTATTGGAATACTGACTGAATATTGTGCTTGACCGTGATTGATATCGAGTAAGTCGTGATGCAACAAACTGGAACCCGGATCAAAAGCTGATTTTGCTAACATCTCCACCGCTACGCTAGGTGTACATTCTACATTAGGACAGTGTTTTTGTAATAAACTGACTAAGCTTTCATCATTAAAATAAGCCACCATTTGCGCATCAGGATTACGCTGACTGCAATATAAAGCGGTGGTCATGGTCAGATCATCTTCTGGATTGTCCATTAACACAACACGAGCCTTAGTTACGCAGGCTTTGTCCATATCTGCATCATTACTAAAAGTGGTGACTTTGACAAACTCAATTTGGCCTGGAAGGGGATTAGTGATATCTGCTCTTACACACAACACTATCAAGGGATCATCTTCGGTGTAGGCTCGTTCGCGGATTAATAGTTCTAGTAAACGTATAGTGCGATGACCATTCCAACCTAACACAAGAATATGATCTTCAATGTCCAAACTTTTCAAACCTCTTGCTCCTTTTTGCCATTGATTCGATACCCAATTTGCAATGCGTCCCAAGACAAGGGCAAAAATGCTGAGGCCCATTGGAATAATATAAAAAGATACTAAATATTTACCTGCGGTGGTACTAGGTGACAAATCACCGTAACCTACCGTTGAACCTGTAACAACCAACCAATAAATAAAATCCACAGATTGTGTCAGTGATTTTTCTCCCGCTAGATGCAGAAGAAACCAACTAGTCATACCATAAAAAAGAAGCGCCAGTACAATGGTGTACCAACGCATCTCTGCAAACACTCGAACCAACATCTTACGTAATTTTGGAAACATCATTTGCTTTGTCTTATTTCATTTCAAATGCTAACGAATTATTTGCCCAATATACGGCTGAGTTCGTCATCTGCAGATGAACTGCCGCCAGCTATGCCTGCTTCAGCTAAACGTTTACTCAAGTCATCACTGGATTCTTCAGTTGCCAACTCTTCGGCAGCTTGTAATTCAGCATTACGCAAATTCTGCTTATCTTGAATACGTGATAGCGATTCAGTGGCAGTTTTCATTTTACTGTTAGCACCTAGATGGCGAGATGATACTGCAACCTGTGCTTTTTGCACTGACTCAGTAGCTTTTACCATATCAACTTGTTGCTCTAAACGTTTTAGGTTTGATTTAGCTTGCTTAATATTTACAGCAAGTTGTTTCTCAGACTGCTTAAACTGGTCAAGGTACTTTTGTTCGACATCTTGCTCGGCACGTAAATCACCAACTTTCTGTGCACAATCTAAGGCTAGTTGACGATCTGTATCCACTGCCTTTCGAGCATGAACTTCGTATTGCTCAACAGAAGCTTGCAAGCTATCAACTTTTTGTTGAGCTAATTTGCATTTGGCTAATATTTGAGTTCTCGCATGATCTGACTTACGAAGTTCGTCTTTGGCATCGCGAATTTCTTGTTCAAGAATACGAATGGCCTGACTATCAGCGACAGATTGCGCCGCTTCAGTTGCTCCGCCTTTGACAGCAGTGACTAATTTTCTCCAAACTGACATATTCCTACTCCTAATTTATAAAATAAATGCTACTGCAAATGATCTTGATAAGCATCTAAAAATGCTTCAACATTTTGAAACAGAGTGACTAGTTCAATCATCACACTCTCAGATTTTGACTGTGAGCTTAACGATCCAA
>CAZMDX010000037.1:0-6917 GCA_964564805.1 uncultured Pseudoalteromonas sp.
AATGACTAAACTCGACACAGCGGTCAACATCAACACATAACCATTAATACCAAAAGGATCATTGCCACGGCGATTACGCCTTCGCTTCATAATCAATACTGCCAGGCTTATGATTAAACATAGCGACAACAGACCCACTAAATACATAGTCAATGTTTTAGACCATTGTTGACGTACTTCTATGCCCCAAAATTCTTGCATACCAGAGACAAATTCGGGGCGGGCATCATGAAACACAAGCAGCGCACCAATAAACACAAACCAACCTAAAACGTTGATAAATACCATAGATTGGTAAAACCTATCTTGTTCCCTTGGCAACTTTCTTCTGTTTTGTACCGATTTTAATGTTTGATCTGAGTTTTTCATATGCTTAATAATACTAGCTTAATTGTCGATTTTTCTTGAGTCTAGGCGCTACCTGAGTAAGATTGCAATCTTATTAAAAATTGTAAAGTAAACTGCATACATAAATGTAGTAACATTGATCAACTTCGACTAAAACCAAAATCATGAAGTTTGTTGTCTGTTTTACTGCTACTAGTTTGAATTTTGTAGAATTAAATAGGCAATTTACACATGACTATTAGCTCAGACGAATATTGCAAATATAATAAGTATGAAAAGTCGAAAGACCTTAAATATCTAAACACAAGTGGAGAGAAGTAGATGGCGCACGCCCCGGTGGCAGACATTTTTGCCGGTAAACATTCAGTTGGTGACCAAGTTACAGTTAAAGGGTGGGTTCGAACTCGCCGTGATTCAAAAGCAGGTTTATCTTTTATTGCCTTACACGATGGTAGTTGTTTTGACCCTATTCAGGTGATTGCAATGAACTCCATTGAAAACTACTCTGACATTCAAAAGCTTACTACAAGCTGTTCACTGGTGGTCACAGGTTCTTTGAAGGAGTCACAGGGTCAAGGTCAATCCTTAGAAATTGAAGCTTCAACAGTTGACATAATTGGTTGGGTAGAAAATCCTGATACTTATCCTATGGCACCTAAACGCCACAGTCTTGAATACTTACGTGAACATGCACATTTACGTGCTAGAACCAACGTAGGCGGGGCGGTTACACGTGTTCGCAACTGCTTATCTCAGGCCATTCATCGTTTTTTCTATGAACAAGGTTATTGTTGGGTCAGTACCCCAATATTGACAGGTAGTGATACCGAGGGCGCGGGTGAGATGTTTAGAGTATCGACTCTAGACATGCAAAATATTCCCAAAACTGAACAAGGTGAGGTTGATTATAGCCAAGACTTTTTTGGCAAAGAAACATTTTTAACTGTCTCCGGTCAACTAAACGGCGAAACCTACGCCACTGCCATGTCAAAAATTTATACATTCGGTCCTACTTTCAGAGCTGAAAATTCTAATACCAGTCGACACTTGGCTGAGTTTTGGATGATAGAACCTGAGGTAGCGTTTGCTGATTTAGCCGATATAGCTCAGTTGTCTGAAGACTTGTTAAAATACGTATTCAAAGCAGTATTAGCAGAGAGACCAGACGATATGGCCTTTTTCGCAGAGCGTATTAATAAGGAAGCCATATCTCGTTTAGAAAAAGTGATAGAACAAGATTTCGTGCGTATGGATTACACACAAGCCATTGAAATTTTGCAGAAATGCGGTAAAAAGTTTGAGTTCCCCGTCAGTTGGGGCGTAGATTTGTCCTCAGAGCATGAGCGTTACCTAGCCGAAGAACATGTTGGCGCACCTATCATCATGCAAAACTACCCCAAAGACATAAAAGCGTTTTACATGCGTATTAATGACGATGGCAAAACAGTAGCTGCTATGGATGTATTAGCACCAGGTATTGGTGAAATTATTGGTGGTTCACAACGTGAGGAACGTCTTGACGTATTTGACCGTCGTTTAGCAGAAATGAATCTCGATCCTGAAGACTACAGCTGGTATCGCGACTTACGTAAATACGGCACGGTGCCTCACTCTGGCTTTGGTTTAGGTTTTGAACGTTTAGTGGCTTATGTGACAGGCATGCAAAATGTCCGTGACGTGATTGCTTTCCCAAGAACACCAGGTAATGCTAGTTACTAATCATAGGTAGTTACTATGTATTGATTAAGCCACCGCATAGGTGGCTTTTTTGTTATTAAGGCGCGATTTTACATTTTGCATTGAAAACAATATATGACCCATGAATACCTTGTATGACTTGTAAATTTTTATAACCAATGCGTCTAGTCTGGTCTTTTGCCCTAACCAATCAAAAATAAAGGCATCATGTTTTATGGTTGCACCACTACCTGTACTTTGATTAATCGATAACCTTAAGTAAGTTATATCCAGATATAAGAATTTGTTGACACTATTGGCTTACCCGTTTACCGTAAGATTCTTATGGTATATTGTATGAAGTAAACATTGAAAATAATAAGAAATACTATTAAAAACCGCATGTATCATCACGGTCTCTATGACTCTATAACCCCAGATAAATATCATAAAACCATCCGACAAAAACAACAATCCTACTGATAAATCCATCAAAATCGACGGCAAAGATAAGATCAATGCGCACTAAACATCAGTGCGAGCATTTCTGATTTCTAAAATTTAATACCGAGGTACTTTAATGATAAAACTAAAGCTTTCATATAGTTTGATAATGCTAACAATTTTCCTCTTTTCATGTGGTGGAGGCGGCAGTGACTCCCAACCTTCAGCCACAACACCTGTCATTACCACACCAGCGCCGACTATAACCTTCAGTTCATCAAGCTCGTCCGTAGAGCTATCAAATGAGTTCACTCTCACTTGGTCATCCACCAACGCCACATCATGCGCAGCATCTGAGGATTGGTCAGGCGATAATGGCGTTTCTGGTACACAAGCTATTACAAGCACTACAGCGGGCGAAAAGTCCTATGTACTAACATGCACAGGTGAAGGCGGCTCTGCAACTGAAACAGTGACGGTCACCATTTTAGAGCCCACCCCAGTACTCGATGTGTCGGTTTTATATGATCCTATGCCTCAAGATGCGAGAGCCAAATATTTAATCGATATTGGTACTAATAGACCAAAAACCACAATGACCAATACATACTTTACAGCAACGGATATACCTCAGAGTACCTTGGATAGTGTGGAGGATACACTGCAAGCGACGGCTAATTGGCTAGGACATTACGATGTCAGTTATTTTTTATATGGTGCTACATACGAAGGGTCTGAGTCTGTTGCATTGGCCTATTGTGACATTTGGCAATATAATAATGAAATTGAAGAGACTGGTTGCGCGCGTTTTAAAGAAAGCCTAATCGATCAACTTGGATCAGGTAATGCCAATGCCGCATCACCAGGATTTAATGGCACTGAAAACGATTGGGGAAATCCAACAGTCTGGAGTAATCCTCCTAATACCGTTGAGCACCATGCTAGCACTTGGAATTTAATAGATTCAGCGAAAGTGGTTATTCACGAATATGTGCATATTCAATCTCTTAGGCCCCTAATTAATATTGTAAGAATACCAACGTCGGGTAGAAAAGAAGCATTGCCAATTTGGTATGTAGAAGGGGGAGCGGAATTTTTTGCCATAACAGCAATAGATGAACTTCATGCTAATAATGACTATACGGGCAGTATCTCTAATAGATTAAATAATGTTAGAGCAAACAGATATAACTTGACCACTATTTCAGCGAGAATAAAAGCGTTTGAAGACTATGGTGATGACGATGATGTTGATCTTGCTGTATTTGCAGTTAGTCACATGGTGTCTTTAAGCAGTTGGCAAACTGTTTTTATGACGTTAGTTAATGAGATTTATACCAAAGGCTGGGAAAAAGCCTTTTCTGACAATATAGGCATGACTGTAGACGAATTTTATGCGGACTTTGAAACCCATATGGCCATGACTGATGAAGCAGTGATGGCTGCAGTGCCCAAGCCAACTAAACTTGAAGATGTCTTAACACCCACTTATCCTATTCCGAGACTTCAGATACAAGGAGCCTCAAATACAGCTAATCTTGGTGGTCAGCCAACTGATACAAAAAAATCAATCTATGTATTTAAAGGTGATGCTGAATCAACGCCCTCTTATCTAGGTGCTGATTGGCCTTATGTCACCGCAGAAATCGGCACATCAATCAATAAAGACCCCTCTGTTAGCGCTGAAATTAGCCTTAGCAGCACGGGTTATATCCTAAGCGGTAGCCAACCACTGTATCAATACAGTCAAGACACAACAGACTCTTCGGCTAAAGGAGATCTCATAAACAGTAAATGGCACTCAGTGTTACCTGATGGCACGTCATCAGACAACCTTGGATTTACCCCCACACCACTGCCCGTTAATTAGCCCAGTACCAGTGCGAGTATGCCACTAAGGATCTGCACCTAAAACCGCTTAGTTGGCATATTGGCACTGTAACAAAAGCATAATAATGGGCACGACTTCGCTGTTTATTTCTTAATGCTTAATGCCTACTTTTTAAAAAATCTACAAAGGAATTTAATGATAAAACTAAATATTTCATATGTTGTGTCAACCCTAGCCATTCTCCTGGTTTCATGTGGAGGCGGCAGTGACTCCCAACCTTCTGCTCCTGCTCCAGCGCCTGTGATAACAACCCCAGCGGCGACTATAACCCTTAGCGCATCCAGCTCATCCGTGGAGCTGTCAAATGAGTTCACCCTCACTTGGTCATCTACCAATACCACATCATGCACAGCATCTGGGGATTGGTCAGGCGATAATGGTGTGTCTGGTACACAAGCAATAACCAGTACCTCAACAGGTGAAAGATCTTATGTATTAACCTGCACAGGTGACGTCGGCTCGGCATCTGAAACAGTTAATGTCACCATTTTAGAACCCGCCCCACCCACAATAAACTTCAGTGCAACAAGCTCATCGGTAGAGCAGTCAAATGGCTTCACCCTCACTTGGTCATCTACCGATACCACATCATGCGTAGCATCTGGAGATTGGTCAGGCGATAATGACGTGTCTGGTACACAACCAATAACAAGTACCTCATCAGGTGAAAAGTCCTTTGAACTCACCTGTTCAGGTGACGGCGGCTCTGCATCTAAAACCGTTATTCTCACCGTTTTAGAATTTTCGGTGGTGATCGCCACAGCAAAACCCAATGCAGCAACGGTGAAGCTCCTTACCGAGGGGTTTAATCAGCCGTTAGCTTCTCACCCACAATGGACTATTTTTAGTTCAAACATTGAAACCTACTATGTCAGCCGATTTGAAAATATTATAAATAAAGCGAATCAATCATTTGGCAGGTACAAAAATTTTAACTATCTCGTGTTTGACTTAGAGGGCTCTGACAGTGTCAATCAGCCGGTATTCGATCGATTAATCGAGTTAAATTTTGTTGGATCGAGAGGAGGTTACACCACTGAAGAATTGAAAAGTGTAGCCGGCTGTCTATCAGGTTCAAATCCCAATGGCTATGAAAAGGACGCTAATTATGAGTATCATTCTATTTGTGTAACAAACATACAATTTGTGAAGTATAGCCATGGGTTCTTCGACCCCAATTATAGTTATCCTCTATGGGAAGCTGATCTTGAACATGCTATGGCAACTCAACATGAATATTTTCATCACTATCAAGGTATGCATGCACTAGACAGAGGACTTGATTTCCAAAGTGACGTAGACAATCCGGACAATACAGTCAATTCTCCTAGGTGGTGGACTGAGGGAGCTCCTATGGCTGCTGAATTTTGGTGGCTGCGCTCTAACTGGATGATGATAGATTCTCTCAAAGATCATCCTGAAGTGGAGCCTAACATTATGGATAGAATAAATTATCGACGAAACCAAAGTTTTTGGTGGTTCTCTCAGAGGCTCCAAAAGGGTCCCCCTTATACTCACCCCCAAGGGTTTACAAATAATTTTTCTGACTGTTCTAGCTGGATGATGGGTCCGGAGCACGCATACCCTTGGCCCCTTCCCGAAAGCTCAGACGGCTGTGCAAATGATATCGCTGGCATTGCGCCCATTCATTTTATGGCCCATAAATCCTCTTGGCAGGCGGTGCTGAGGGATATTCCTGCCGATTATTATGAATATGGTTTTTGGGGGGCAGTAGAAATTCATACTGGATTGAACCAGCAACAATTCTACGCTGAATTCAACGCCATCATGCGCTCGGTTGATTGGACAACGATGGACCGCTCTTATGCACCAGAAGGTTGGAACATCCCCGATGCGTCAATAGAAGAAACCGTAGATTTTCTGAATATAACCCCTTATTCCTTGGAAGACATTCCTGATGAGTGAGTAAGGGGTTAATCGTTTCAGCGAAGCCAAAGGCGATGGTATCTATAGGTCAATACAGCAAAGCAGCAGAAGGTTCCCGATGTCTGCTTTGTCTTTCATGACAACATAGCAAGACAACACTCATTGTAAATATTGTAAATATTATCAACATTTTTAAATTTTGACTTAATTACACTGGATGTCTGTATAAATATATTGTCTGTATAAGCATGTTTTGCAAGGGATCAGTGACGATTAAAAAGTAGTCACCGCGATAGACTTATTAACATCGGACATTATTTAAATCATCAATGATCCACAACACAAGAACGCACTAAAATGTTTCACCGTCGTTATGCCAAAATAAACGTTGAACAAGAAGATTATGAATAATGGCGGCACTTACGTGTCTTCGGCACGGTTTACCCACTTAGTTTGTTTTTGATTTAGGTTTTGAACGTTTAGTCGCATTTAAGATAGGCATCTAGAATGATGGCGATGTTATCGCCTTACCAATAATAATGAGTGTTCATATTTTATTAAGCCCCTATCATTATTGAGGTGGATTGTTTGTACATTCAAACAAATTATCATTAATTTATATCTACATCTGATGTCATTTATTTACCTTATTGAGTCAACCAAACACTAA
>CAZMDX010000038.1:0-1824 GCA_964564805.1 uncultured Pseudoalteromonas sp.
TAATGCAATCAAATCAGGATAAACCTGCATTTCCATTTCACTCCGTGTTTCGAGCCAAGCGACCGCTAATTTTTCAGACGATACCAACTGGGTCATACTTTTTTTAGCTAAGGCTTGCCCAAACTCTTCATATTCTGTAGCGGTGATCCCATCTGCTAAAGCAAAATGTTGAGATTTATTAATGGCCACTTTACCAGGCTTTTTTTGCACTATCATTTTGACAAGACTATCCCATTGATTGGGTTGGTTTTCTTTGTCCCATGACTTTTTAAACAAGCTATCAACTGCGTATCGTGCGACGGCTAAGCGCTCGATTGGTTTGCCTTCCCCAGGATCAAATAATACTAATATTGTGCGTCTTCGAGCCGACAACCAGTTAGCAGGCAACATCGTTTTAAGTATTGGGTCCTCATTATATTCACGAGATATCAGCACCCACATATCTATGCTTTCGCGACGCATCAGGCTTGGCAATAAATTTTGTAACCTATCGTCTAGTATCTGATTGATAAGCTGCGCTCGATCGCGCATAGGCAATATATTTGAATCTGCGAAACTCGTTGTGCAAAACACTAATAACAATAATCCGACTATCTTATTTTTCATTCTAATCATTTCGCTTATAATATTATTATAATCAACCCTTTGGCTTCTAATTTAATCGAATTATTAGTTAATTTCGAGTGCAAGCGTTACAGTGGGTCAAAATAATAAAAAGAATACGTTATGAAAAAACACATCTATGTGGCATATACAGGCGGTACTATTGGTATGCGCCCCTCTTCACAAGGTTTTATACCCGCCGCTGGATTTTTATCTGAAACGTTAGCTAAAATGCCTGAGTTTCACCGCAGCGAAATGCCCAATTTTACAATTCATGAATACAACAACCTGATTGATTCTTCTGATATGAGTCCATCGGACTGGCAAAAAATCGCCAATGACATTCATCATAACTATCAACAATATGATGGTTTTATTATCTTACATGGCACAGATACAATGGCTTATACTGCCTCTGCATTGTCGTTTATGCTTGAAGATTTGGGTAAACCAGTGATTGTCACGGGATCCCAAATCCCCCTTGCTCAGCTACGTTCTGACGGACAGGTAAATCTGTTGAATGCGTTATACATTGCTGCCAATTATCCGATCCCTGAAGTCACCTTATTTTTCAATAATCAGCTTTTTAGAGGCAATCGCAGTCGCAAACTTGATGCAGATGGATTTAATGCTTTTGATTCGCCCAATTTTCCGCCATTACTCAAAGCAGGTATCAATATTGAGGTTAACAAAAATTTACTAGGTATAGACATCAGTAAACACTTACATGTTAGTCAAATTGAATCACAGCCTATAGGTATAGTTACCTTGTACCCTGGCATCAGTACTGATGTCATTAAGAACACATTACAGCAGCCAGTAAAAGCCTTAATATTACTTAGCTTTGGGGTAGGTAACGCGCCACAAAATGCAAGTTTACTGAAACAATTATCTTTTGCGGATCAACAAGGCATCATTGTCTTAAACTGTACACAGTGTGTGCGTGGCAAAGTTAATATGAATGGTTATGCTAATGGCCATGTATTACGAGAAGTCGGCGTAGTGTCAGGCCAAGATATGACCCCTGAAGCGGCTCTAGCCAAGTTACATTATTTACTCAGTAAAAATATGCCGCCAAGCCATATCAAACGCCAGTTGATTGCTAACTTACGCGGAGAGTTAACGGAATAACAAATACAAGGGTATAAATTAAAAATATATTTTTCTTAAAAAATCGAAAACATTCTTTTGAACAACCCAATATATATTGAGTTTTTCTGT
>CAZMDX010000039.1:0-1500 GCA_964564805.1 uncultured Pseudoalteromonas sp.
TTGACCCCTTTTTTAAACGCTAAGCCCATATAATCAATGAGTTAAAGGATTTTTTTTGGCTGCAGTCATGGAGTGAAACTGGTTATTCGAATGGTAATAAAAAGAATCGAGTAATAAAAGGGACGTAGTCAAATTAAAAGTAGGTATGTCATTTGTTTAGCTATTGATGCTTGTTTAACTATCAACGCGCAAAACAAAAAAGCAGCACTGCGTTTGTTCCCATCTGTGAAAGCATGATGTTTGACATCTATGACCTGTCGTTGCTCATGTTGGATGTTACCAGATGCTAATCAAGCGAGTATCTTACCAAGTTAACTTTTCGTTATACCGTTAAAATTAATTGAACTACTGTGAATAAATAATATAACATCAATTTTTTTATTCGTGACAATTTAAGGGATAGATTTGAGACGTTTTTTTTTGTTAATTATTGGACTAGGAACGGCATTAACGGCTAAATCTGAAGAAGTTTTAAAGACTGCTTTTGAAGCTGGTTGGAAAGGTAATAAAGTGTGTGAACTGCTTTTTGAAGATGAAAAGATACGTACCATAAGGTGCACTTTTCCACCTGGTGTCGGTCATGAGAAACATTATCATCCTCCTCATTTTGGCTATATTTTGAAAGGTGGCCCGATGCATATAACTGACTCATCAGGTGTCAGAGAAAGTGGCACTGTGGCAGGCACAGGATTAACCTGGTACAGCAAAGGTATTGAATGGCACAATGTGATCAATTTGGGGGATACCACCACTCAATACCTGATCACTGAACAAAAATACTGAAACGTGATCTTTTCCTGCACAATATGAGAGTTCTATGGCGAATATAAAGATTAGTCAACACAGTTACCAGAGCACTTATTATCAATCATCAACAATTATCAAGACATCCATGATTATTAATTTTTGGCAATGAGAGAAATTAAAATGGCTGTCCTGTTGCTCCCTTCTGAATGCCCAAAATAACCGGCGAACCTTAAACTGAGGGTAAAGCATCGGCCGCGTGGCGACCGCATTGCCAACTAAGAATATGAAATGGCTTACTACGAATTAATTTTGTTACGACCCCAATTAAATTCTGACAACCGAATTCGAGCAACACTTTTGTTATGCAGCTGGCGCAGAGCAGATGATGCAAGAATTCAAAACACATACCCACAGAAAACGAATAGGCGGGATGAAGCAGGCCAAGCGACTGCTGTTGTAGGAATAACAAAAATCACCTATTAGTTTGTGCTTTTTTTAATTAAAGAGGACGAAATATGCATAAAAATCAGTGTTTCACTCTAACTACCCAAAATACAGTCAACATAGCCAAAGTTTCCTATTCCTTTACGCCTATTATATTTTAAACCTAAAATTAAGTGAGAGATATGTCTATTTATTTGAATTTTATTATGGATGGCCTATTAAGTTTCAATGAGTAAAAAAACACCAACCGAATTGGCAAGTGTTTTTTGATGAGCATCGACAACATTTGATTACATGGATTTATTCAGG
>CAZMDX010000040.1:0-3282 GCA_964564805.1 uncultured Pseudoalteromonas sp.
TCCAAAAGATACTCAGTCACCTTAATACAAAAAATGACGGCGTCGTCGGATCATTGCTCCCACAAAGTGGATCGCCACCTCAGATAAGTCTGTTTGAATAAAAGCAATATTTAAAACGGGTTTGCATAACCGCGGGAGACGCTTGTTTTGAATTCTGAAATACGGTAAATGGGTGAGTTGTAGACGAAAAACAGCCAATTTTCACTCCCTCAAGGATATAAAAGAGAGAAAACATGTCAAATGTAGTGCATCATATAAAATTATTTTATTAAAATGACTTTATATTTTACCTATACTCTCAAAGCCGCTGTCTGGGCTAAATCACAAAATTCCGGATATTATTCAATGCTTAATGTGCTTGAATTATCCAAAAGCCAATAGCATCACAACTTTTTTGAAGGAAATACTATGTCAGGAACTCTCATACTAGTTCGCCACGGACAAAGCGAATGGAACCTTAAAAACCTTTTTACAGGTTGGAAAGATCCAGATCTGACTGAATTGGGTGTAACCGAAGCCAAAGCAGGTGGTAAGGCTTTAAAAGAGAACGGCTTGACCTATGACATCGCTTTTACGTCTAATTTGCAGCGTGCCCAAAAAACGCTTGATTATATTTTGGAAGAAATAGACCAGACTGATATTGAAATCATCCAAGATGAGGCGCTAAACGAACGCGACTACGGTGATCTTGCTGGTCTGAACAAAGACGATGCTCGGAAAAAATGGGGCGAAGATCAAGTTCACATTTGGCGCCGCTCTTATGATGTACCGCCCCCTGGTGGTGAAAGCTTGAAAGATACTGGTGCACGCGTTTGGCCATATTTCATGACCGATATCATGCCAAGGGTTCTCAAAGGCGAAAACGTTCTTGTGGCAGCCCATGGAAACTCCCTGCGGGCCCTAGTGATGATCCTAGACCGTTTGACTAAAGATGAGATTTTATCGGTTAATCTGGCGACGGGTGTTCCAATTGTTTACGAAATCAATGCGGATTCAACCGTTAAGTCAAAAGTGGTCCTTGGCGACATGTCAAAAGCGCATTAGTCGTTCACACCAGATACCCAGCCCAACATGGCGCGTTTTCGAGTAATACCCCAGTGATACCCTGTTAACGCGCCAGATTTCCCAAGAGCCCTGTGGCATGGCACAACAAATGTGCACTTAATCAACTATCGGGGTCAGAACTAAGTTACAACTATCGGGGTCAGAACTAAGTTAAATCAAACAGCGCTATCAGGACGTACTTGTTAATTATTAGTGAAACCATCCAAAACTCTTAATCGGCAACGCCGATGCTTTTGTCTTTTGATTTACCTTCGCATGTATGTTCGCCAATTATTTTTGATATTTAGTAGGGCAATTTACAGGACGTAAATTGAGTCGTAGAGTGCTGGGAGCACATTACGACGACCTGCTAAATATCAAAAATAATTGGATGAAGAACATAGTGGCGAGCGGCTTCTTTTTGGCTACTTTATTCTTAGCTGCACAAGAAAAAGTAACTGGCTTGAAGGGATTCAAGACACAAACCATCACGACGATGGCGCGCTGCGTGCTCTTTGTACTTCACATTGAATTAAAAGACCTGTGGGGTCAGGTTCGTTGAAAGTAGTCGGAATCGAATAAACTGAATTATGAATTAGAGTTTGTATACCCAAAGGAACCTGAGGGTCAGTATCTTTTGGATCCGCAATGGATGTGCATTAAGCATATTCCTGTGTCTAAGCCTTAGGCCAGTCAATGCTGTGCCAATCGGCTTTCCTGTCGATTTGTTGATGCTCGCTATAATCTTAACTGCAGCACCACTACTGCTCACGATACTATTGAGTGCATGACTCAAAACGACCATCATTCTTGGCCATTTTTTAAGAAGTATAATTCAGTAAAACCCATTTTCACAAATTCGGCATCTCTAAAATTTCTTACGGTAGCTTTGCCTTTACTGATTGAGGCAACTCGCTGCTCAGTTTGCAAAAAGTGGGTAAGGTCTAGTCCTTCAGCATCGGCCACTGCCTCATGCATATTTTGATAGCGGCTGTAAGAAAAACTCATTTCCTTTGCCACACCATTAAACTTATAACGTACTTTATGGGCCATTTTCTACTCAGGTGGGTCTATCAATTGCGAAAACTATTTGACCGTCATTATAAACTCAAATAGCGGTGCTTATTCAATAAGCTTAACAAAAAGAAGTATCTGGGGTCAGAGTAAACTTCAACCTGATCTCAAAGGTACTGATAGTTTAGGTTGCAATGTGCTGACCACAGCTCATGATATTGCTGCTGTGTTTTATGAAGGCGGGTGTTGTGATGGTTTTTCCAATCAACGGCATGTGTTAACAGACTCATTCGGCAAAGCGGGCAGCATTTATCTTCGGTAAATCTAAATGCCGTGAGATAACAATTAATTGGGTGTGCATTTTTGTCCGAATATACATACACCTTACTTTCTTCATGCTTTACGTATTTATCTCTGTCTACCTTTCGCACCATGTAGTTTTTAAATAAGGATAAATTGAATACTTGATTACCAAGGAATTGGTAAGGCCTGTCAAGCGTTAAGCTTGTTTCAATATGCCAATCACTATAGGGCTTTACTGACTTGCTAGTGATATAGCAAAGGCGCTGACCCTCTGGGTTTAATAACACTGCAAAGCTGTGTTTTAGAAAGTGATAAAGTAAATCACGATTGGCTAGGTTGGCGCGTTTTTTACGCTCTTTTTGAGGTGAAACGTCGCTATGTTGACTTGGTACCAAGGGGTGATTGAAAATTACTATGTCGGCAAAGTTTTGCGGTAGGCGGGTAACGCTTGCAATATCCTTTATATCAACACTATGTTTGACCATCACCCCCGCGCTTATCAAATCATCCAGTGCATTTCGAGTGTATTTGTCCCTTAGCACATCCTCACTATCATAAGTCGTTGCTATAAGGTTGTTAGTGGGAACATGTTCTAGTAAAGCTCGCGAGAAACTTAAATCGCCATCGCCAATTGTAATAACACGGCAGTTTTTGGGTAAGTACATGAAACACAAATGCAGCTGATTTTTCCAAAGTGTAGCAAAATCAACGGCTTGATTACATGTTAATAATGGCCTTTGAAGACTAAAAAGCAACAATTGGGAATGTTGAATTAACGAGACACTGATCGTAATTCAATCAAAAATGTTGCGTTACTTCATTATATTTACGATGGGTGTCCTGTTAATTCTTGAAAAAAAGTAGGCAAAAAAAGCCGCTCGATGGCAATGCTCTTCATCCAATTATTTTGTGACTTAAGCA
>CAZMDX010000041.1:0-2641 GCA_964564805.1 uncultured Pseudoalteromonas sp.
CAAGCAGAATTTACAATTAAAGCTTCTATACAAGCCTCTATTCAAGATGAAGACTATGTTGGATTATTAGCATTTAAACAATACGTCGAAAAAAATAGTAACGCACGGGTACAAGTACAATTATATGCCTCGGGGCAGTTTTGCGGCAGCGTACCCGAATGTATAGGAAGTTTGCAATCCGGCGTATTAGAAATGTTCCCTAGCACGGCAGGCGGTACAGGTAACTTTTTCGCACCAGCGCAGGTGTTAGATTTACCTTATGTATTTACCAGTGACGCACAAGCTGAGTGTGTTTTAGATGGCCCTATTTTGCAAAAAATGCGAGATACGGTTCTGGGTAATGGCTTAAATATTCGTTTAATTGGCGTATCAAATACTGGAGGATGGCGTAATTTTGCTACTACTAAAAAACCTATTCGTAGCCCAGCAGATTTGAAAGGTCAGAAAATTCGTACGACTCCCGCTGATATTCAACAAGAATTAGTCAGACAATTAGGCGCTAACCCTACTCCTATTTCTTGGGCTGAGCTGTATACCGCATTAGCAACGGGTGTGGTTGAAGGCAGCAAAAACGGCATTCAAGATATAATTGGCGCAAAGTTACAAGAACATCTTAAATATATTATCCTTGATGGGCATTCCTACATGGCTACTTTATGGTGGTTTTCTGAGCCCGTATGGAAAACTCTTCCACAAGATATTCAGCAAATTGTACTAGAAGGATTTGCTAAACAAAAAGCGGCAGCTAATGAATTTGTTGCTAATCAGGAAAGCGATTCTTATAAAATTTTTGAGGAAGCTGGCGGTACTATTTACCGCCCTTCAATTGCAGAAAAGCAAGCTTTCAAGGATGCATCTGTCAACATGCGTCAATGGTTTATCAATAATTTTGGACAAGAATGGCTAGATTTGTTGGAAACATCAGTTGAGCAATGTAACGCTAGCATCGGTTAATACTGCTTTAAATAGACAATTTTCTTCGACTATTTCATCACACAAATACAAACAATTAACCTGTGAGCAACAAAATGATTGCATATTTTTTACTTAGAGGTTAAATTTTCCATATCTTCTGTCTTATATAAGACAGCTTAATACTAACAAATAAACAATAATAATTGGTGCAGCCATCCAATAACACATAAGTCGTTACTCCAACAGTTGAGACTCTCTTCATTGGAGCGCGGTTACATAACTAGATCAAGAATAAATCTTGGGAGAACACTATGCAGCTTAAACCTAGTAACTTACACACCAGCATTACCAAAGCTCTTGCATTAACTGCTTGTATGACGATTGGTCTAACCGCCAACGCTCAGGAAGCCGAAAGTGAAAAGAGTCAAGGTTTTGAAACAATCACAGTGACCGCACAAAAACGTGTTGAAAATCTAAATGAGGTGCCTGTTGCAGTATCGGTACTTAGAGAAGATCAAATCAACTCGGCATTTGCAGCCAACATTGAAGGCCTACAAGCTTTAGTGCCTTCGGTAAGTTTTAGAAAAGGTAACACCACACGTAATTCAGCTATAACCATTCGTGGTGTAGGCACCATTTCATTTAGTGTTGCTGCTGAACCCAGTGTATCGACTGTAGTTGATGGTGTGGTACTTGGACGCTCTGGACAAGCATTTGTAGACTTATACGACCTAGAACGTATTGAAGTATTACGTGGCCCTCAAGGTACACTTTTTGGTAAAAATGCTTCTGCAGGTGTGGTGAACATCACTACAAAGCGCCCATCTGATGAATTTGAAGGAACCTTAGAGGCTTCTTTATTTCAAGATAATGAATATCGTTTAAAAACCAGTGTCTCAGGCCCACTAAACGATAACGTTAGTGGTAGTCTAACGCTGCTTAAATCTCAGTTTGACGGTTACATTAACAATGTATACAACAATCAAACAGTCAGCGGCTACGACAAAGAAGGCGTGAGGGCCATGCTAGATATCGAAGCGGCTGGTGACACAGACATATTGTTTATTTTTGAAAATGTAAACTCAAATGATAGTTGTTGTGCAGATTTAGAACTCGCACCAAGTAATCGCCATAATTCAGAAGCGTCTCCTAATAGTACAGGTAATGGCGATTTGGATTTAGAGCAAAGACAAATTGATCATGACTTTGAAACGCGAACTTTAGATGAAACTACAGCATTTTCTATTCAATTAGACAAAGAGCTTGGCGACCATCAGTTAACATCAATTACTGCATGGCGCGGTTGGAACAATACTGAATTCCGTGAAGGTGATTTTACATCGACCGCTGGTGATTCAATTTTACCCGTATTTGGCGTGCCATTTCAATTACACGATGTAGGCCCTCAAGAATGGGATCAAGTGTCACAAGAATTGCGTATTGCCTCGCCAACTGGTGGAGCGATCGATTACCAAGCAGGATTCTTCTGGTGGAACCAAAAATCTGAACGTAATTTTACTCGTGATGCAAGTTGTCAAAACAATGGTGGGCAATTCCCAGCCGCTATTGGCAGGTATCTAACAGATGTAGTAGGAGTCACTGATCCATCAGATACTGATATACAACAGTTTATTAGCGACGAAGGGTTAAGTTGTAATGCCAATGATATTGTCAGCGCCACAGCTTATATGAAAACCGAATTTGCTAACTGGGCTGTATTTGCAGA
>CAZMDX010000042.1:0-5181 GCA_964564805.1 uncultured Pseudoalteromonas sp.
TCAAAAAATGATTTGCACGATTGTAATTTAATACGCACTGCAAGCGCATTAAACATGACGGCTCGAACTTTACAGCGCCACTTAAAACGTGAAAAAACCTCGTTTGCTGATCTTCTTAAGAGTGAGCGCAAGAGGCGCCTGCCACTATATATTGGGAAATACTCTTTAAGCACGGTTGCTATAAAGCTAGGTTTTAATGATCAAAGTTCGTTTAATCGTGCATTCAAACGTTGGTATGGATACAGCCCATTGTATTATTTAAAAAATAAATTAGTACTGTAGAGCATGCTTATAATGAAAGTAATAATATGGTCAGTGCGTCTGAGCTAATTAAAAAACAGTCCTTTTTATATCCCGACTAGTAATGAATAGATATCAGATTTTAGATCCAAAAATTTGGTCTACTTTTTATGACTTACACATAAAGCCAACTTAAGGTATCCGAGCAATGTTGTTATGCCCATGCTAACAATATGCCACCTTAATAAAAGCTGACTATTCATTACTGTATCTGTCTAACTCTTTTTGAATTTCACATTAATTTTTTATATCCTTGGTTCATACCTTCATTTTTATGGATATTAAAACTGTATTAATCACCTAGGCCTGCAACTTGTTAAATAGTTTTCCCAAACGGGTTAGATATAATTTCACAAGGTTAGTCTGAAATACTTACCAGCGAGTTTGGATTAACGGATTTAGATATTTTTGTGACTACCGTCACACATTGGCTGAGATGCTGTCGCCTTACAGCCACAGAAAAACATTTCTTTGGACACGGTTGCCATGTACTTCACTGGAGTAAAACTGGAATCACCTTGAGAACCATCGCAAAGAGGGTGTTTCCCACTTTGGCTACAAGAACACCAAAAGAAATTTTTTCCTGATTCTACTTTTATTGCATAGAGTGTGTCAGATGCTAGGATTGCTTCATTCATAATAAATACCTCATAATTATAGAACAAACATTACGCCAAAAATATTGACGTAATGTTTGTTATATTTAGAGCCAGTTTTTAAGTTAGGCTACGATATTTAATCTAACGTCTGCTGTGAATGATTAAAATTATGCATTGCTAACATTTGTCTAGTCTCAGCTATTTTCAATACGCACAGGTCATTTTTCGAGTTGCCATATGAACTCCTATTTTTCAAAACGAACTGAAGGGGGAGGTATGGGGTCGTCTAAAAAACGGCTATTAGTTCCCCAGTGAGAAGCAATCGAGATCTTTGTAGGTACATCTATTTCAATGGTCGCTGATTCTTCGGCAGTGTTATGCGACATTCACATTACCTGCCTAGGTTTATAAACCCCTATGGATAAAATAGCGTAATGTAAGGTAACGTATTTATTGTCAACATTCTCAAGCATGGTGCCTGGGTAACTTTATCCCCAATAAAAAAATACGTTTTTAAGGACTCTCAACCACTCAATCTGATCATAATGTACCCGCTTGTGGTAAAAATTATATTGCCCTAAGTGCACAATCATATGGATATTATTTTTTAAGCTACTCCCCGTTTTATCATTCAAATAGTCGTAATGACTATATGAAACAGTCACGATGTCTATTGATGGTAATTTATTAATAGAGACTAGTGATTTAACAAATATCTTTAGTCCTACCCATGAAACAAGACCAGAATATTTGAAAGAAAAGGATTGGTAAAGATCATCACATTTTAGGTTTTCATGAGAAAACTGGCATACCTTTAGTGAGTTATACAGTCGCTTTCATTTGAATTTAGAGGCGGCTCGACTCCAACTTAGTTAGGTTATGTCCATTAGGAATGTATGGGAAAATACCGAACTCCAAGCTTTTCGCATATAAAAAACAAATCATTGGAAGCCACAGTTTTACGAATAGAGAGTTTTGATAACCAATATTGATATGATATTTTGAGGTGTTATCTGACAATATTCTCTTTGAAAATCCAACGATATTCAAATGCATGCAAACAATAGTAAAGATACTAAGATTTCATTAATAAACATTTAGTGAAGCTCATTATTTTTCTCTAAGACTATTATGTATTTTGAAAGAGATATGTTTTTACACCTACTTTCGTATTTTACTAGTCAATATTTTATCACGCATTACGAATACCTGTTTAAACACGGTTTTAAACTATCACCATTTTTTAACTTGGATATCGCTTCGTTTTTCCAAGCACTTATTTGTATTTGGTGTCAGTCAATTTGAAACTATTAGTCGTACTTTTAGTTTGATTTTTTGCTATTTGGTAATCTGAGTATTGCGAGAGGTGTGTTCAAGTGGTACTAATTAATCATTGTTAATCATTATATTATAATAACAACGTGCATAAACAGCAACTTACCAACGAACAAGCCATGCGTTACAGCCGGCAAATAGTGTTGCCTGGCTTCGATTTAGACAAGCAAGAAATTTTACTTAACGCAAAAGTAGTGATTGTTGGGGTTGGAGGCTTAGGGTGTGCTGCTGCGCAGTATTTGGTTGCTGCAGGTGTCGGCGAAATGACCCTCATTGATGATGACAACGTTGAAAAAACTAATTTGCAGCGTCAAGTGCTTCATGGCGAGGCAGATGTAGGCGAAAATAAATGTGTGTCAGCTAAGACATCACTAGAACGTCTCAACAGTGATATTAAAATTAACGTGATACAAAAACGTCTTGAATTAAATGACTATCTTGAACTTATTCAACTATTCGATATGGTGTTAGATTGCACCGATAATCTGGTTAGCAGAAATGTCCTTAATCAAGCTTGTTATGTGTCAGGTATCCCCTTGATTTCAGGCGCAGCGATCCGAATGGAAGGTCAGTTGATGAGTATAGTACCGGTACAAAACGCTGCCTGTTATGCCTGTGTTAGTACTTATTTTAGCGAACAAAATTTAAGTTGTGTTGAATCTGGTGTTATGTCGCCTGTGGTGGGTATTATCGGTGCTATGCAAGCGTTAGAGGCGATTAAAGTATTGTGTCAGTTCGGGCAAAGTAACATCAATAAGTTAATGATGTTTGATGGAATGACATCTACTTGGCAAATATTTAAAGTGCCTAAAAGAGTCAACTGTACAGTGTGTGGCTAACATTTTTAGGTCTTTTAGTTACGCAGTAGTGCACAACAAAGTAAAGTAGTGTTCAGTAGTATTTAGTAGTGTGAAGCCAATGACGTATAAATTTTTATCGAGGTCATCAATAATGTTTGTTCCGTCCGTGTGAAACATATTCAGTATCTAACCCCTGCGCATTCTCATAGCGACTCGTTTGATATCACTTCTTAATATAATCGGCTTGTAGCTTTTCAATTCTTTATCATTTGACGATAGTAGGCTATTTAAAAAAAATCGTAGACAATAAATTATCATTAAAATTCTTTGACATGATTTTACAGTGCTAAATTTGTCACATTGTTTATTTATGAAATACATTTTACTTTAAGGTTGTTCAATGAATCAATTTTCTCGCCGCCACTTTCTCAAATCATCAGGTTTGGCAGCCAGCTGTATTGTCATTTCTACCGCTATTACTGGTTGTGCAACGAATACTAAACACACAACACTTTCTAATGTTGAATTTGAACTTGGTGTAGCCAGTGGAGATCCAAGTCATAGTGCGATCATTATTTAGACTCGTGTTTAGCCTGAAGAAAAAGTCAATACTGCTCAAATAATCTGGGAGCTTGCCTGTGATCGTGATTTCACTGAGGTTTTACGAACTGGTATTGTGACAACACAACGTAATCAAGATTTTACTGTTAAGGTTGATGTGCAACAGTTAACCCCTGCAACCGTCTATTATTATAGGTTTAGTGGTGCTAATAACACCAGTCAAACGGGTCGCACACTTACGTTACCCGTCAACAATGTAGAACAAATAAAACTAGTTGTGGTGTCGTGTTCTAATTACCCTGCTGGGTTTTTTAATGCGTATCACCATGCGGCACAGTTAGAAGACATCGATGCTGTTTTGCATTTAGGCGATTATATTTACGAATATCCTATGGGCGGTTATGCCACCGAAAAAGCTGCTGAAATCGGACGTACCTTAGCACCAGACAACGATAAAGAAATAATTAGCCTAGAAGATTACCGTAAACGTTATGCCATTTATCGCACCGATAAAGGACTGCAGGCTTTACACGCCGTCGCGCCATTTATTGCTGTATGGGATGACCATGAAGTGTGCAACGATACATATAAAAACGGAGCCCAAAATCATAATCAAGGGGAAGGTGGTTTTTTTGTAAGACGTGCTGCAGCGATCCAAGCTTATTATGAGTGGTTGCCCATTCGCCCTTCATATGGTGAACAAAACCCTGAAATATACCGCAGTTTTGACTTTGGTAATTTGCTCCGCTTGCACATGTTAGACACCCGCGTTATTGGTCGTGACAAACAATTAAGCTACAACGATTACCGAGACTCTGTAACTAAACAGTTAGATATAAAACAATTCTCACAAGATTTATATAATCCAGAAAGGACGCTATTAGGGAAAGAATAAATGTCTTGGTTACAAAAAACGGTGAACCAATCAAGCAGTCAATGGCAAATGCCGGGTCAACAAATTTTGATGGCTAAAATGCTTGTCCCTGTTGAAGTATTCGCCGGTGGTGATATCACTGAAGCCCCTAAACGTATTGCTGCCTTAAAAAGCTTAAAAGATATCCATAATACGGGGGCGTTACTTACTTACGAACAACAACAACGATTAATGTCTGTTATGCCGTATAATTTGGATGCATGGGATGGATATCCTAAAGAGCGTGAAGACCTTTACGCCATGTTTAACGCTCAAAACAAACGATTAGTCGTTGTCGCTGGTGACACTCATAATGCTTGGCATAGTGAGTTGAAAGACAATAAAGGGAATATTGTAGATGTAGAATTTGCCACACCTAGTATCTCTTCTCTAGGTAGGGAAAAATACCTAAAGCTGGATAACAACATTGCACAAGTTGTGGCCGAAAACCTAAGTAGTTTAATTGCTGAACTTGAGTATTGTAATTTGCATCAGCGAGGTTATATGAACGTCACTATTACGCCTGAAAGTTCTAGCGCTAAATGACATTTTGTTGACAATATATTATCTGATGAATATCAAACAATAGGTACACATCAAGTCAGTTATAAGGCTTATATTCACACAGACACCCATCGTAAATATTCTCAAACTACTTTGAACCTTTGGTTAA
>CAZMDX010000043.1:0-1643 GCA_964564805.1 uncultured Pseudoalteromonas sp.
TTAAAAAAAATAAAGCTGGCTGGGTTTAAGTCGTTTGTTGACCCAACCACTATTCCTTTTCCAGACGATATGACTGCCGTTGTTGGACCCAATGGCTGCGGAAAATCCAATGTGATTGATGCTGTGCGTTGGGTATTAGGTGAAAGTTCTGCCAAAAATTTGCGTGGCGACTCCATGATTGATGTTATTTTTAATGGCTCAACAGCGCGTCAGCCAGTTTCGCAGTGCAGCGTAGAATTGGTGTTTGATAATTCATCAGGACGTATCCAAGGTGAGTATGCAGGTTATAACGAGTTGTCGGTTAAACGTATTGTCACCAGAGAGGCACAATCAAATTATCTATTAAATAACACTAAGTGCCGTCGTCGTGACGTAACTGATTTATTTTTAGGTACTGGTCTGGGTCCTCGCAGTTACGCGATAATTGAGCAAGGTATGATTTCTCGTTTGGTTGAGTCTAAGCCTCAGGAATTAAGAATATTTATTGAAGAAGCGGCAGGGGTATCAAAATATAAAGAACGGCGGCGAGAAACCGAAACGCGTATTCGACATACTAACGAAAACTTAGAACGCTTAAAAGATGTACGAAGTGAGTTAGGTCAGCAATTAGAAAAATTGCAACGCCAAGCCACTGCCGCTAAACGTTATAAAGAGCTAAAACAAAGTGAGCGACGTTATAAAGCTGAATTAGCAGCTCTTCGCTGGTTACAACACAGTCAAAAAATGAGTGCTTTAGAATCTGGTATAGCCCAGAAAGATTCAGATATCGAAGCTTTCGTTGCTACTCAGCGAAATGAAGAAAAAGACATCGTTGAATTAAAACAACAACAACAAGATTTAAAGCAACAGTTAAATGACATTCAACAACAAGCGTTTAGTATAAGTACAGATATTACCCGTATCGAACAAAACCAAATCCACACCAAACAAAGACGTCAGAAAATTGAGCAAGAATCCAATGCCTTGCAGGTTGCTGTCACCGATGATGAAATCCATCATCAGCAAAACATCGATAAAATTGATGAGTTATCTGAGCAGTTAGCTTTAGCCGCGCCAGAGAAGTATCTGCTTGAAGAACAGTTAGAGCAAACACAAATTGTTCTGCTTGAAGCTGAAGAACACTTTACTGAGCAACAGCATCAGTGGCGAAATCAAGAATTAGAATTGAATCAACGCAAACAACAAGCACAAAGCTGTCACGGTAAAATTCAGTCTTTAATGTCAATGCAAATACGAACTCAGCAGCGTATTGGCGAGCTTAAAGATGAGCTTGGGGAAATGTCAGATGCTGAGTTATGTTCGCAGATAGAAGCGTGCCAAACAGAAATACAGAATTTTGAAGAGCAGTCAGCAAAAAGTGCTGAAAATGCAGACCACACTTTTTTTGCACAGGAAAATGTACGACATAAGCTGAAACATGATGAACAAAATTATATAAAATTAAGAGGCGATTTACAAAGCCTCGAAGCACAACTAGCTGCGTTAAATACATTACAAGATATTAATAATATTGACGAAAATTTAAAAGAGTTCATTCAAAATCATCAGCTTAGTAGCCAGTATTGGTGGCAAACGTTAGATATTCAAAATGATTGGGAAGCAGCGTTCGAAACGATCACTCAGCAATGGCAAAGCGCTATTGT
>CAZMDX010000044.1:0-12911 GCA_964564805.1 uncultured Pseudoalteromonas sp.
TTGTTTATCAATCACCGCCACTACGTCTTCAGCGGTGAGATTAGTGCCTAATCGTTGCATTACTTTTGCAGTCTTTTTCTGTGAATTGAGCATATTAGTGGCAACAAATGGCGGCATTACATCACATACTCGAATACCGTATTTTTGCCATTCTAGTTGCAGCGCTTCCGTTAGCGCTTTTACTGCAAATTTACTGGCCGAATAGCTGGCTAATTCTGGCACACCATAATCGCTGCTAGCTGATGACATATTCACAATGGTGCTTTTGCTGTTGTTTTTTAGAAACGGCCATGCTGCTTGGCATAAATTTATAACCCCCATTACATTCACACTGATAATTCGCTGGTGCTGGTTGTTACTAATATCTTCAAATGCGCCAACTTCTAGAATGCCAGCATTATTCAATAACACTGATAAACTATTATCATTATCATTCCCATTACAAAACTCAGACATAGCTTGCTGAGCTTGTGAAAAATCACTCACATCTAATTGGTATAAAGAAATCCGAGCCTTATCCCATTGTTTAGTTACTTCTTCTAAGAGGGATAAATTTAAGTCGGCCATCGCAACCAAATAACCCAATTTATGAAAATGCTGAGCTGCTGCTAAACCGATACCAGAAGCTGCACCTGTAATAAATATGCTGTTTGTATTCATGTAAGGGGCCCAGAGTTTACTACAGGGTTAATTATTATATTAACTATCAAAACGACCTTGTCTGAATATGTTCCATCTGCGGCTCTTGCATTTCATCAATCCATCGCTTCCATGTATACGGCCATAAAATGGGGTCACCATCAGCATCTAAATACCAGCTTTGACATCCCCCCACCCAACTTGTGCCCTTTAAACCTTCTTTTATGTAGGCAGTAAATTCGTCAATGGCTTGTTGTTTGGCTTCAAACTCATCAAATTCATGGTGACGCCATTTATCAATCATTTTTATAAGGTAATCGGCTTGCACTTCGCTCATGGCGATAACAGAAAAGTTACCAATGGGTGTATTTGGCCCCAACATTAAAAAGAAGTTAGGGTAGCCGTTTAGCATCATTGAGCGATAAGCTTTGACTTTGTGTTCCCAAGCTTTATCAATGTGCAAATTATTGCGCCCTATTAGATTCATGGGGCGCATAAAATTAAAGGCATTAAATCCAGTTGATAAAACTAAAACGTCTAATTCATGATGTTTACCGTCTTTAGTGATGATGCCCGTTTCAGTGACACGCTCAATTCCCTCAGTGATTAATTCCGCGTTAGGCTTTTGAATACCTTTATAGAAGGTGGTATTGATAATCACCCGCTTGCAACCTACTTGATAGTTTGGTTGTAATTTTTCACGCAATATCTTGTCTTTTATACTTAATCTTAAGTTGGCTTTGCATAAAAAATTTAATACATGTTTTTGTATAAAGTGACCGGTTACTGCTTTGGTAAAAAAGTGCTCTAAAAAAAATTTTCCTAGATTACGATGCATTTTTGTGAGCAATGGAAAACGGATCATCAGTTTTCTCATGGTGTTTGAAAATTGAAAATCGGGTAAGTGCATTAACCATTGTGGAGTGCGTTGAAAAACGGAAACCTTAGCCCCTGTATTAATCAGTTCGGGGATAGTTTGTGCAGCAGTGGAGCCAGTACCAATAACACCAACACGGCTTGAGTCAGATATTTTTACGTCATGGTTCCACTGTGCTGTATGAAACTTAGCGCCTTTAAAGTCATCAATCCCTGGGATATCTGGGAACTTAGGGTGATGTAATATGCCCGTCGCACACACAATAAAATCCGCTACATAGGTTAGCTCTTTACTGGTCTTAACTGTCCATTTGCCGCTGTTATATTGCGCATCGGTAACCTCTTCATTAAAGCGGATGTCGCGTTTCACAGCGTACTTATCAGACACGTGTTCAAAGTAGTCTTTAATTTCAGGACCACGGGCAAAAAAACGGCTCCAATTTGGATTAGGTTCAAATGAATAGGTATACATGTGAGCGGGCACATCGCAGGCTGCCCCAGGATAGGTGTTTTCACGCCACGTGCCGCCTATCGAGTCCTTTTTCTCTAAAACAACAATGTCAGTAATACCCGCTTTACGCAGCTTAATTACCATTAGAATACCTGTCATACCTGCACCAATAATGACAACGGACGGGTTACGTTTTACTTGGGTCATGAAGCACCTTAAATATTATTATCGTTTTTCGATATGGCTACTTTGACTGTGATTTAAGTATGATTATGCTGTGTTTCACGATTCAAAAAGCATTAACAAATTGTATACATATCTAGAATAGAAAATTATTCATCATTGATCTACGTTCTAAATAGACTTATATTTGTGATTTTAAGACATAGCTAGCTTACATTATGCCAATTCGTAACATTACTAGTGTGCAAATCATTGTTGCCTATGGCGTTGAGCTGGGTATCGACGTAAACCTTTTACTGCAAGGCTCAGGGCTGGTGAGTTATCAACTGACCAAGCACGACATGCAGGTTGAAGACAAACAAGAGTTACATATACTTAAAAATTTAGTGATGAATACCACCAGTCCATTTAAGGTAGGAATGGAATTAGGCAGCCGTTATCACCTTACCAGTTATGGCATCATGGGTTATGCCTTGTTGGCGAGCAGCACCCCTAGAAAAGCGATTGAATTAGGATTACGTTTTTTAGATTTAACCTATGTCTATTCAAAAATTGAGTTAATCGAGATTGATCAGGATTTATCCCTCAGGTTTTCATGTGATATTGCTGGTGAATTAGGAAAACTGATTTTAGCTAGAGACATGATGGGCGCTGCGATGATCCAAAGAGAAGTGTTTGAAACTGGCCATTTACCTATAAACTTGCAGTTCACTTCACCTCAACCACGAAGCTTATCGCTAGATACTATGCAGCAAATATTGGGGGCTGAAATTCAATTTGATGCAAATTATAACGGTATTGTTTGGGTAGCCAAGCAGATGGATCTCCCCTTAGTAAAAGCGAATGCCGCCACCGCTAAAATATGTGAACAACAATGCAGTCTGTTGCTGCAGCAAAAACAAAATTGGAAACCCATAGAGAGGCAGGTTAAAGATACCTTACTGCACTTGGGCTTAACCGCGTCTATGCAAGATATAGCAGATCATTTATTCCGAACGACTCGCACATTACATCGCCAACTAAAACAAGAGCAAACCAGCTGGCGACAAGTCCGTGATAACGTCAGAATTGGCATAGCAGAAGAGTTGTTATCAACCCCCATGCAATTGGATGAAATAGCGGACCGACTAGGTTTTAGTGACGGGGCTAATTTTAGTCACAGCTTTAAGCGATGCAGAAATATAACTCCGAGCCAACATCGGAAGCAGACAATGCCTACCCCCTATTTTAAAAAAATATAAATATTAAACCATACGCTTTTTCTTGGCTCCTTGAACGTTGACTGACTAAACACTGAAGTCATAAAAAATGTTCCCTGCATAAAGGCATATATTTTGCCAGAGCAAACGTTTACACATTCTTTTAATACCTTTGAATTTTTTATCATATTAATAATACATCTCAACATGGCGTTAGTTGCTGAGCGAATTCGCGACTACCAGTGCTTGCTAATAGATCGGGTGCTTGTGATTGGCAACCACATAATAAACTGGGGTCATGCGGTAATCGAATGACGGCATTGTTCTCAAGAACTATGCCGTGTATGCCATTCACTAACATCCTATAACAAGCCATCACATAAATGATTATTGACCACGTATTGGAGTGACTTATCAACTGAGTGCAAGCGTAGCGTTGTTTGAAAAGGATTAATAAGCAAATTGCCACTGTTTGAGGATAAACAGTGGCGTTTATTGAGTATTAAAACCGAACCTGTGGGCGTTATAATTTACTGACTAAACAACCTAAACACCTCCAGCAGACGACGCTTGATTATCAATGAATATGGTCGAGGTAACTGATGATTATAATGTGATCAAATAACTGGGTGAAAATTTAATCCACTCAAAGACCAACAACATTTAAAATGTATACGGTAAAATCATTCACTAAATGGTCCACGTCATGGATTATCTAGGTGACTAAAATACCTTTTTGTATTTTCATCAGAACCTAAGATAGTAGTTACTTCATGCTACTTAAAATGTCTCTTTTAATAGATTAAGCATGTCATCTACCGACAGTTTAGACACGGTCTCGTTACCCGATAATAGTTTGTCTGCCAAGTCTCGTTTATGCTGGTGCAGAGCGACTATTTTTTGTTCTATTGTGTTTTGAGTAATTAATCTATAAATCGTCACTGGACGTGTTTGACCCATGCGATGGGCACGGTCAGAGGCTTGTTCTTCCACAGCGGGATTCCACCAAGGGTCCATATGAATCACATAATCTGCTGCGGTTAAGTTTAAACCTGACCCCCCCGCTTTTAAACTGATTAGAAATATATCTCCTTCGCCACTTTGAAACGCATTTACACGTTTTTGACGTTGCTTTTGTGGTGTTGAACCATCCAAATATTGATAACTAAACCCTTTAGCTTCGATGTGTTGTTTTATCAATTGTAAGTGCCCAACAAACTGACTAAAGATGAGTGCTTTGTGATTGTTGAGTTTTAATTCTTCCAGCAACTCATCGAGGGCTGCTAGTTTGGCGCTCGGTATATCAGTTTCTGCCACAACTAATCTAGGATGGCAGCAGGCTTGGCGAAGTTTCACTAGCTCAGCAAGCATTTTGATTCGCTGTTCGCCTGCATTAGCTTGCTGGTCATTTTGGCTAATATTGTCTATTGCATTAAGTCTTAGTGCTTCGTAAAAATCACGCTCTTTTGGACTCATTTCTACTCGAATATTAATTTCAGTACGCGATGGTAGTTCGGTTAACACTTGGTTCTTCATACGCCGTAAAATAAACGGCTGGATCAAGGTTCTTAACCCCTGACTAGCTTTGCGAGCAGCCTGAGGATCTTCATTTACATTTTCAATTGGCAATGAAAACCGTTCGCCAAAACGTTTTATATTGCCAAGTAAACCAGGGTTAATAAAACGAAATAAGCTCCACAGCTCAGTTAAATTATTTTCAATAGGTGTACCTGTGGTGATTATTTTAAAGTCACTTTTTAATGCAAAAGCCGCTTTAGTCCGTTTTGCTAATGGATTTTTCAGCGCTTGGGCTTCGTCAGCCACTATGCTGTGCCAATGCACTTCTTTGAGCATGTCACTTTCCCTTTGTAACAATCCATAACTGATGATCACACAGTCAAACGGAGTTAACTCATTTAACAATTTTTGACGCTGAATAGTATTAACTGAGTCAGCAAATATCTTGATATTTAATGTGGGTGCAAATTTGAGTGCTTCTTGTTGCCAATTAAAACAAACCGATGTGGGTGCTATGACTAAACTGGGACCTTGCTTAGCCCGTGATAGTAAAAGAGCAAGTGCTTGTAAGGTTTTACCCAAGCCCATATCATCAGCTAAACAGGCACCTGCACCCCAATGTGCAAGACGCGATGCCCAGTCAAACCCCACTAGCTGGTAGTCACGTAATTGCGCTTGAAACGTCGAGGGTATTTGCGGTTTAATAGTATTGGATTGATGCATCTTTTGGATTTGTTGATCCCACGCATCAATCGTTTTCATGCGCATACCTGTTGTCGCTTCCTCCATCTGCGAACTGGCTAAGGGGTGAAATTTACCGTCGTCAGTCACTTGATTGATTAACTCAAGCTTGTGCCGCAAATCGTCAGACAACGCGAGTATCTGATCAGCACCAAGCTCAATAAAGCGACCATTGCTAGTTTTAACCAGTTCTAGTAATTTTTGCAGCTCAATCACTTGTTCGTTGTTTACTTGTAACTCACCTGTAATATCAAACCACTCGCTTTTTTTACTAAATGAGAGCTGCAGGTGTGAGCTGTCTAGCTTCTCCGTTAAGCTCACTTTTTTACCTTTCGGCCAGCGTAGTACTAAATCAAATGTTGCTTGAGTAATGGCCACTTCTAGCTGCTCTAGAGCTTCTAACGCAGTTTGTAAATCATCTAGTAATAAGATGTTATCTGGCATACCCAAAAAAGCAGGACAGGCTTGGTCAAGTTGATCGAGTAACGTTTCTTCACGTATTAAGTCGCGTTGAGTTGCAATACGCTTACCGCTTAAATCGGTGGTTAAACTGGCATTGCCAATGGCAGGTTTAAATGCGGGTCCTTTTTCGCCAAATGGCATCACCACACAGGTAAATGTGAGCCCATTTTGAGTAGGTTGAATATTGACGACTAAATTAGGATCGCATTCATGATTTTCTAACCCCGTATCAAGCTCTGTGATATCAGATTGGATATTTAAAAACGGCGCAATCGCTGATATGCCCGTTAAAGCTTTTTGTTTTGCACTGATTGGAATTAATAAACCTGCCTCACCGATGATGTCGGCTACTTTGAGATGCTCAGGCGAAAATACTGTAAGCTGATATTGTGTATCGCTAATAGACTTTAAATCATAAGTAGATTGCCCTTCATAATTGCTAATACTATCGGGTAAATCAGCAATACTTAAACAAAGCTGATCGCCATGTTGGCTGACTAATAATTCAGGCTCACGCTTGATGATCTCAATAACTTGGCTTAAGTCTTCTGATTGGTACAAGTTGTCTATTCCTACTGCCGCTTCCAGTGCTGGCAATCCTTGTAACGTGTATTCAAGTTTTGAGTAATACCCCCAACTTTGATGAGCATCAATTGCATGACAAACTCTTTTGTCACTATCACTTAAATAGCCAAAAAGAGACGTTTCTTGTTTCAAACGTTTTAAGGATACTGTTCGCCCTCTACTCCAACCTGATTTATTAAATTTTTGCTCCCGAGCCTTTAGAGTGTGGCCATAACTGTATTCAAATTCCCAAATTAAACGAACCGGTTTGACGACTTTTTCTGTAGCTGAAGTCAGATTTTTTGTAATATTTGGGTTCAATGCAATTAATTTATCTAACGCTAAATCCCACTCTGATTTAATTTCTATCAGGTTGGTAACATCAATCAATTTCGATTCAGATTCTGCCACCAACTCTGATTCAAACTCTGGTTTTTTACTACACAAACTCGTAGCCATTTGTCGACATATTTGCGCAAATAAAGGATAACCAAGTTGGTCAAAATTGGTACGATATTTTAAAGCTAATTTTACTAATTTTGGGTCTTTTGTTTGGTTACACCAAATCTGTGCCAATAAGTAATTAAAATAACTGAGCTGATGAGAAAAAAAGTCAATCTCATCATCAACACTATTATATTCAATATTAACATCATATTTTTCACTCGAAGATAAGCTTAAAATTGGTTTAACAACACCTTGTCCAATATAGTAAAAATCGTTATTAGATTTTCGATCACTTTCTTCAAACTCGACTTGTCGTAGAGCAATTGAAAAATAATTTACATCGTGTTGGTTGGCGTAAACCATCAATGTTAGCTTATAAAAATACCCCAAAACGTCATTTAAATATTGTTTTTTGCGTTTAGTCAGTTTGTTTTTAGCCAGCAATGCTTGCTCAAAATAATCCATAGCTTGCTGGTTTTCACCCCTTAAAAAGTAGTAGGTTCCTTGCAACTGCAATCCATAGCTACTCAGGTCTTGTATGCCTTGTATACGCTCAAAATCGTCAAAACGCATTTGATATAAATACTGTTCTGCAAGTAGGTGATGACAGTCGATATTGTATGCGGGATCTGTTCTATCGATGTTCGCAAAGCAAACGTGTTCTAATAATTGAATAGGGTATTTACAACTTTCCCCTTGTATTTGAAACGTTCTGATCAGAGTCGCAAACGCTTGATATTGCAACGCCTTAGGTAGTTGTAAAAAAGGTGCCAAACTGAATGGTAAAAAAAGAATTTCAAGTAAAATACTGTTTTGTGAGTGGTCAATAATTTGTGGATTTTTATTAAACTTTAAGGCGCTTACTATATCCTCTATTTTATTTAAATAATAAAAATCACGAATAACTCTGTGTCTATCAATATCTTTTTTCTGCCAACTGTAAATGTTCACCACTGGCACAACCTGTTCGGCGGCCATTATTATCTCAAGTAAATTATTGTGTGGTAGGTCATCTGTTGTAAGAACAAATAAGGTGTGGAATTGATCAATTTCAGCAGTCAAACGATTGGCCAGCAGTCTGTTTAGATGTAAACCCTCTTTATTAGGGGTCAATAACATTTGCTCAGTTAGCAGCTCTCTACATCGCTTTGATAACAAATACTCTTTCTTTGTTTTTACTAAAAATCCTTTAGTTATTAATATATCAATCACACCTTCTAGCTTTTTAATGTCAATCGGTTTGTACACCACAGCCAAAATCATCAGTACGCTTTGTTTATATTCATCAAGTTTTAAATAGGCTTGGTATAGGGATTCTATTTGTTGGTAGATTGTTGGCTGGATTAAAGCAGCAAGCTTCATAGTTGTGTGGTTCTTAATGTATATCTGTTGTTGATGAGCTGAAATTAACAAAAATAACGCCGCTAAACAATTAATCTCAAGAATACAATGACGTCTTTTAGTAAACATTTATGTTTAGGTACTTTTTTGACGTTTTCTATAAAAACTATCCATCAAAAATTGTGTAAGGGCAGTATATTTCACTCAAGATCTAGGGAGTTTTTGACTAAGAATATTTACTTAGATTGATGCGGCAACTAACTGGATAAAAATGGCCATACACCTGTATATCCCCTTTAATTTTAGTGCATTGATAATTTAGGTGGTATGAGCAATAACATATTTATAAGTTTTACTAGACGAGCACAGTTAAATAAAATCGCAAAGAATATTGTGACACTCCTTATTTTTTACTTCAGCTTGTTACTCAACTGGCGCACAACGACTCTTCTCAATGCCAGCTTATTGCGCAGATCAGGTTTAAACAGACCTTCTTATTATCATATCGTTTTGATATCTATTGTCGCTTTGTATTATATTTTCGCAGCACAAAGGTTTAGTGATAGTGGGCTAGCCCTACCCAAGTATACTCAAACAATCATACTTTCTAATATTAATAATGTTGCAGAAGGTTTTCTTTCGCCTACTATTAAAATCGTCAGCACATTTTCGATAAGTGTAGCCAACATAACACCAGAATTTACCTTTAATAAGGTAGTCACCACCACCATGATTGAACTTGAAGGGGTACATACCGACTATGTGAGTTCATCTGGTTATGAGTCAAAAGCAACAAACATTATGCGTAGTGGTCGAGGTCATTTACTAAATATAACTCAGATCATTTAAGCTCACCCATGGTCATACGCGAAGAATATTGGCAAGATACGACAAACATCTGGCAGGCTAATTGGATTGATAGTTACACCGATAGCACTTTGTCACTTTCTGAAGTGAGCCAGTGGAAAAATACAAAGAAGTGAGCGTAAACAATTTCATGAGAAAATTTGATCTTCAGCTTAAAACATCAGATTTGAGTAATTCACGGTCAACCGTTACTTCAACAACGGTGCCTGTGTGGTTGAGAAGCTCTTGGGCTGAGTTAGTAGCTGATCCCAAAGGCCTCGTAGATTTTAGTATTCCCAAATCAGACTCTAATAAAATAATTCATCTTCGGAAGTCATTTTAATGTCAGAGCTTCCAAATTCTTTCCAAAAATCAGTTTCTCATGTCAGTGGTTTCACGCTCATTGAATTAATAATAGTTATAATAATTTTAGGTATTCTGTCAGTGGTTGCTTTACCGCGTATCACAAATAATTCGTTTGATGAACGTGGTTTTCATGATTCAGTAAAGTCTGTATTTCAGCATGCACGACATATTGCTGTAGCTAGTCGGCGTTTTGTCTGTGTTGATGTTAATGTTGAGGATGGTATTATTTCACTAACGCGTGATGAAGCTTTACCTGAGGGAAAAACATTAATCACATGTAATTCGACACTCGCACTACTTATACCAGAGCCAAAATGCGCATTAACTAATCAGATATGTGTTCCAAAGGGAGTGTTTATTGGTGGCACGTCGAGTCTGATTTTTGATCCACTTGGGCGTTTGGTCAACGCGCCAGATTCTATGGCACCAGCGGCAAATATTACGATTACTAATCAACCCGATATTGTGGTTGTGCCAGAAACAGGATATGTAGAATGAGACTACAAAGAGGTTTGAGTATGGTTGAATTGGTGACTTTTATCGTTGTGGTTTCGATTGGTGTGGCAGGGATCCTGTCGATATTTAATGTCACACTGAAGGCGGGTACAGATCCTCTTGTTAACAAACAATCGACTGCTATAGCTGAGTCAATGTTAGACGAAATTCTTGCTAAAAACTTTATTGTGGGAGGGTATTCAGGAACTAACCGCGCGCAATTTGATGATGTCAGCGATTATGCTAACTATCACCACAACGGTATCAAAGCGATTGATGGTTCGGCAATTGACGGCTTAGAAAATTATAATATAACAATTAGCATCGATGACACCGCGGCGTTAGGATTGCCTAATGGTGATATCAAGACAGTAACAGCTGCAGTGACTTTGGGTGTTAATACTATTACGCTGATTGGTTACCGAACAAACTATGAATAAGTCATTAAACCGCGGTTTTACATTACTTGAGGCGGTCCTCACCATCATTATTACTGGTATTCTTGCAGGTATGGTGGCGGTGTTTATTAGAGCCCCCGTGGACAGTTATACTGATACGGTTCGCCGTGCAAATTTGACTGATGCAGCAGATAGTGCCTTGCGACGCATTGCCCGTGATATACATGCAGCCTTACCCAATAGTTTGCGCAGTACGAGCCCTGCCAGCAACAGCTGTGTTGAGTTTTTACCAGTGGTGGGTGGTGGACGCTATCGAGTTGCACCAAGTATTACCGGTACAGGTGACATCCTTGATTTTTCATCCGTTGATAGTTCGTTTGACGTAATTGCAGCCACCAATCTACCTGACTTTTCTACAGGTGCCTCCTACCATGCCGTTATATACAACCTCGGTATTCTTGGTGCAGATGCTTATGATACTTCAGGGCTTAAACCTATTCGCGCTGCCATCAAAAGTCACGCCTCTGCAAGTAATATTGAATTGGATGTAGCCAACCAGTTTCCCTTTGAATCACCCGGCAAACGTTTTCACGTGATACCAAATTACTCTGTGGTGTACTCGTGTGACGTGGTGAGTCGTGAGTTAATCCGAACTACGAGACTCATAACCTCTGAGCAACTGTCAAGTTGCCCAGAATCGGATACAGGTGACGTACTAGTGAGCAATATCAGTGCCTGCAGCTTTACCTATACGCCCGCAGTTTCCCAAAGAAATGGATTGCTTACTATGCGCTTAGGTTTAGAAAAATCAGGTGAATCAATTCAACTATATCAAGAGGTGCATGTTAATAATGTTCCCTAAATCGCAACAAGGGTTTACCCTTGTCACTGCTATATTTTTGCTGGTGGTACTGGCAGGGTTAGGTGCATTTATGACCACCATTTCCCTCAATCAACAAATTGGCTCTACACTTGACTTTGTGGGTGCCAAGGCTTACCAAGCAGCACGGTCAGGCACTGAATGGGGGCTTTACAAGGTGCTAAACACGCCTCCATCTTGTGTATCGTCGACTGATATAGGGGTGATAAATAACATGAGAGTAACGATGACATGTAGTGTTGTTGCTCCCACAACCAATATAACAGAAGCAGGTATAGGCGTGATTTATTCCATCACAGCAACTGCTTGCAACATTCCCAATAGCGGCACTTGTCCTGGGGTTGTATCAAACCCTGATTATGTTGAACGCAGATTCACTGTACTGGCAGATACAACACAATAATAAATAAAAAAGCCTAATCTGCGTCACTGGTTTTCGTGACTCACATCGTGTTCTGATCAACAAAAACGACTTTATCAGACTTACGACTCAGACTTTTTTGATTGTAGGTATACCAGACCCACCATCAGCCATTGCGTTACATCATATTTAACAAATATCAGAATTGATCACCCGATCGATGGAAGACCTTATCTTATAGGATGTTCGAATCAATTAAACCAAATGGATTATCTACGCTGCTGCTTGGCTCAGTAAACCATCTTGCTCCTTGGTCAGTCATATAAAAATGATCTTCTAAACGAATACCAAACTCGTTGGGTATAACCAACATAGGTTCGTTGCTGAAGCACATGCCTGCTGCTAACTGTGTCTTATTGCCACCAACTAAATATGGCCACTCATGGATATCTAAACCAATACCATGACCAGTTCGGTGCGGACAACCAGGCGTTTGATATTCTGGTCCTAGTCCTTGTGATGCTAAGTAAGCACGTGCTGCATCGTCTACAGATTCGCAAGGCACACCTATTTTTGCAGCGTTAAAGGCGGCAAGTTGTGCGGCTTTTTCCATATTCCAAAACTCCCGTTGCCTAGCTGTAGGTTCACCAAATACATAAGTACGGGTAATATCTGATAAATAATCGTGTACTTTACAGCCGGTATCTATTAAAACCATGTCGCCAACCTGTAGCACTTGTGCATCCTTAACACCATGAGGGAAAGACGTGGCGACCCCAAAAAGTACAATACAAAAATAGTTACCCGGTGCACCCACCTCTTGGTGCGCACGTTTGATAAAGGCTTCTACTTCTGTGGTACTTATGCCTGCATAAAGCATACTTGCGGTAGCTTGATGTACAGCAAGTGTCATGTTCATTGCCGCTTGCATTAAGGCAATTTCATTATCAGATTTGTGCATCCTACAATGAGCAGTCACTGACTGTGCGTTAATTAGGTTTAAGCCAGTTTGCGCTTTATTGATACCGTCGAATATGAAGAATTGCGCACTTTCATCAATGCCTACTGTGGCGGTATCATTTATATCTAATTGCTTTAATATCTCTACAAATAATGTGTAAGGGCTTTGATGTTCTTGCCAGCC